>JAHFUU010000179.1 GCA_023264915.1 Microthrixaceae bacterium
AGCGAGCCGGCCGTTCGCACGGAACCAGGTGCGAGCGCCGACGGCGCCCCAACAGATGAGGGGCCGACGATCCCATCCCGACCACATGACTCGTCGGGCCGGGGCGGAGCCCCGCTAGATGGCAACGCGCCTGACAGCGTCGACCAGCCGGTCAGCCATGACATCAGCCTGGTGCTCATCTGTGGCTTCGACCATGACCCGCACAAGCGGCTCGGTTCCGCTCGAACGGACAAGAACTCGCCCATTGGCGCCCAGCTCGGACTCTACGGCGTCGATGTCGGCCTGGATGGCCTCAACTATGAGAGGAACGCGCCTTGTGACCCTCACGTTCTTGAGCACCTGGGGCATGCGCGACATCGCTGCATCCGCGAGATCCGACATGAATCGCCCACTACGACACATCAGGTCGAGCAGCTGTACGGCCGTAAGCAGTCCATCGCCGGTGGTGGCCAGGTCGCGGAAGATCACGTGACCGGATTGCTCGCCACCGAGCGAGTACCCACCTGACTCGAGAGCCCCCAGCACGTACCGGTCACCGACTGCTGTCTCCACCACTGAGATGGCGTGGTCGGTCATCCCAATCTTGAATCCGAGGTTGGACATGACCGTCACGACAACAGTGTCATGCGCGAGCCGGCCGCGGTCGCGACGATCGATCGCACACATCGCGATGATCTGATCGCCGTCGATCAGCTCGCCCTTCTCATCGGCCGCAAGCAATCGATCGGCGTCACCATCGAACGCGACACCCACGTCGGCCTTGTTGGACACCACAGCAAGCTGCAGGTCAGCAGGGTAGGTCGACCCGCAATCGGCGTTGATGTTGCGACCGTCAGGCTCAGCATGAAGCACGATCACCTCGGCACCAAGGCGATCGAGGACGTCAGGCGCTACGTGAGATCCTGCACCGTTGGCGCAGTCGACAACAACCCGGAGGCCGCCAAGGGACCGACTCTCGATCGACTCCATGACGGACCGCTCGTACTGCTCTACGCGGCCAGCGTCTGGAACGTCGGTTTCCCCACCAGGCACCTCAACGGAGCTTCCTGATTCGCTGATCGCATGCAGGGTCTCCTCGAGCTGGCTCTCCACCGCGTCAGAGAGCTTCAACCCACCAGCGGCGAAGAACTTGATGCCGTTGTCGAAGTAGGGGTTGTGCGAGGCCGAGACCATTGCACCAGGTACGCCTTCCCTCGCACAGAGGCAGGCCACCGCGGGGGTCGGGACGACGCCGAGGAGCTCCACCTGGCAACCCTCGGCTTCCAGACCAGCTCTAAGCGCCCTCTCTATCCGCGGTCCCGACTCGCGCGTATCCATCCCGAGGACGAACTGCTGATCACCCAGAACGCGGGCCGCCGCGCGGGCGAGGGCGGCCACGAAGGCGTCATCAAGCTCAGAAGCGTTTCCGCGCACTCCGTCGGTTCCGAACTTCAGCGTCACGAGGCGCCACCATTGGATGGATCCATCCCGAACAAGCTACGCGTCCCCACGACGGAGCGCGACCCGGCATCGCTACAGGAACGGCCTTCAGCTTCCGTCGCCGAGCGGGGGCAGGTTCAGCGCTTGGAGTACTGCGGTGCCTTGCGAGCCTTCTTGAGCCCGTACTTCTTGGACTCCTTCTCGCGAGCGTCACGGGTGAGGAACCCGGCGCGCTTCAAGTCGTTTCGAAGGTCGGGATCGAGCTCAACCAGACCACGTGCTATGGCATGTCGCAGCGCGCCGGCCTGCCCTGAAGCACCGCCACCGATGATCGTGGCATCGACGTCGTACACCTCGTTCGTACCAGTGATGCGCAGAGGCTCGGTGAGGATCATGCGATGGGTCTCGGAGGGGAAGTAGTTCGCAACATCACGTTTGTTGACCGTGATCTTGCCGGTGCCGTTGCGAAAGCGGACGCGGGCCACGGCACGCTTGCGACGGCCTGTCGACTGGTTCAGGGGGGCGGTCATCTGAAGTCCTCGTGCACTCTCGTTAGGTCAGCCTGCTGGCGTGTACCGGGCATGCTCGATCGGTAGATCGGTGGGTCGCTGCGCGCTGTGCGGATGGGTGGGCCCCGCGTACACCTTGAGCTTGCGTAGCTGCTGGCGACCAAGGCTGTTCTTCGGGAGCATTCCCCGAATAGTCTTGCGGACCGCCTCTTCGGGCCTTTGCGCGAGGAGGTCGCCGTACGTGCGCGACTTGATCCCACCGGGGTAACCCGAGTGCCTGTAGATCATCTTCTTGCTTGCCTTGTCAGAGGTCAGAACGACCTTGTCGGCATTGACGATGATCACATGATCCCCGGTGTCGATGTGGGGAGCGAAGGTGGGCTTGTGCTTGCCTCGCAGGACCCGAGCGACCTCAGCAGCCATCCGGCCAAGAACCAGCCCGTCGGCATCGACCACGAACCATTCGCGGTTGATCTCAGACGCTTTGGGAGAGTAGGTGCGCACGCGGCATCCTTGCTGGAGGGTGCTGGCAGGTTGGCTGCCAGCCGTTGTGGTTACTGGCTCGGCACACCCAACGGGCGCCAGAGCGACCCGTAACACTAGGGTCACCGAGCTCAGATGAGCAACTCGCTGCCTTGGGGCTGCCCCGGGCTGCCCCGACCCCGGGCCCGAGATCGCCGGCTGCCCAATCCGGGCGCTCGCAATCGCGTCAGTACGAGACCTTCCACAGGCACAGGCCATGCGGCGGAGCCAGCGTGCCGGCTCGGGCGCGGTCCTTGCCTCGCAGGATGTCACATATCTCCCCAGCATGTATCCTCATCCTGCCCGCATCGACCATCGTGCCCACGACCGACCGCACCATCTGGTGGCAGAACGAATCTGCCTCGATCCACAAACGCAGGACACCTTCGCCCTCGTCTTCCCAACGTGCGTCGATCACCCTCCGAACCAGTGACGGCGGCTTGACGTCACGACCCTTGTCCCTCTTGCAGAACGAACTGAAGTCGTGCTCGCCGATGAACGGGTCACATGCCAGCATCAAGGCGTGAACGTCGAGGGTCTGGCGCACCCACCAGGAGGTGGAAGCCCAGAACGGGTCCGGTACGTCCCGATTGAGCACCGTGTACCTGTAGGTGCGGGATCGCGCGGAGTAGCGGGCGCTGAAACCAGGCGCGACTTCTGCGATGTCGCGTACGACGATCCCTGGCCCGCAAAGTCTGTTCACCGACCTCTGGACGCGTGCCAGGTCCAGCCCCGAGCGTGGGAGGTCACAGCTCACCACCTGGCCCCAGGCGTGCACGCCGGCGTCTGTGCGACCTGCACAGACCAACTCAACCCGGTCCCGCGTGACGGTTTCCAATGCCCCGGCCAAGACGCCGCTGACCGTTGTCAAACCGGGCTGGGGTGCAAAGCCACGGAAGGCGGAACCGTCGTATGCGACGGTCATCCGTACGCGCAGCACCTGAGCCGCCAGACCACTCACCTCCAGTAGGTGCTGAGGGCGCCAACGTGGCTCCGCTCCGGCCCGACGACTCCCATGGGGGGCCTTCTCCCAGTCACACGCCCCGGGACGACCTCAGGAGCCACCCCGTAGCCCACGCACCCCTGAGTGATGTCGGGCGTGGCGTCACGGTCAAGCACGCAGGCGCAGGGTCGGCCGTTCGAGTGATCGGCCACCATCACATTGTGGTCAGTGCAGGGGCCAGCTCACGCCACTCCCTGACCGGGACCTCGGTGCTGTGGTCTCCGATGACCTGTACACAGACATGGTCGGCACCCGCATCCAGATGCGACCTCACCCGGTCGATCACCGCGTCTGGTCCGCCCCAGGCCACGATGGCGTCGATCAACCGGTCACTGCCGGCCCCGTTGAAGTCCTCGTCGCCAAACCCGAACCGGCGCAGGTTGTTGGTGTAGTTCGGCAACGACGTGTAGACACCCGTGTGCTTTCGAGCGATCTCACGAGCCCGGTGCGGGTCGGTCTCGAGCACGACTGCCTGCTCTACGGCAAGCAGAGGACCCTGGCCGAGTGCCTCCCGCGCGAAGGGTGTGTGCTCGACGGGCACGAAGTACGGATGTGCACCGGCTGACCGCTCAGCGGCCAGTGCGAGCATCTTGGGTCCCAGGGCCGCTAGGACGCGCTGCGGCGCGTGCGACGGCGGTGCCGCCATGAAGACCGCCGAATCCATGCGGTCGAGGTACTCCCGCATCGTCGAGAGGGGCCGACTGTAACGCTGACCTCGGACGGCGTCGACCATCGGCTGATGGCTCACACCGATGCCGAGCAAGAACCGGTTGGGGTGAGCCTCGGTGAGAGTGTTGTGTGCTGCGTTCATGGCCATGGCGTCCCTGGCCCAGATGGACGCTATGCCCGTGCAGACCACGATGCTCTTCGAACCAGCGAGCAGCAATGCGGCATGGGACATCGCTTCGCGCCCCAACGCCTCTGGGATCCACACCGCTGGGTAGCCCAGCTCCTCGAGCTCTGCAACGTGCTCCTGCGCCTGGGCAGAGGGCACGAGCTCGAGGTTGAAGGTCCAGATCCCGACGCTCCCGACAGGCACATGGTCGTTCTGCATGACTTGAGACCTTCTCGGCCCTTGCCCTGTCAGACGAGCTCGATGCGGGCCATCGGAGCGTTGTCACCAAGGCGAGGGCCTAGCTTGAGGATCCGTGTGTAGCCCCCGGGCCGGTCTTCATACCGCGGGCCGATCTCGTCGAAGAGCTTGGCCACCATCTCTTTGTCACGTAGGAAGGCAACAGCCTGACGGTGGTTGTGAAGGCCACCTTTGCGTGCCTTGGTGATCAGCTTCTCGGCGACGGGACGCATCGCTTTGGCCTTGGCTTCGGTGGTCACGATGGCTTCAGCTGCGATCAGAGACGCAACGAGGTTCGCCATCATCGACTTCTGGTGTGCTGCGTCGCCGCCGAGACGGCGGCCCTTCTTCGGTCTCGCTGGCATCGCCTGACCTCAGTCCCTCGTGCGCAGCTTCAGGCCGCGCTCGTCAAGCTTGGCAATCACCTCGTCGAGGGACTTCTGCCCGAAGTTGGTGATTGCCAGCAGGTCGTCCTCGGTCTTCTCGAGCAACTCGCCAACGCTGTTCACCTGGGCACGCTTGAGGCAGTTGCGAGGCCTCTCGGAGAGGTCGAGATCCTCTATCGGAAGCTCGAGGTCCGGAGATCCCGACGAAGTGGTTCCCACCTCACCGAGCTCGAGGCCCTGAGGCTCGTCACTCATCTCCTCCACCAGCTGCACGAGCGAGCGCAACGTAGCACCGGCAGATGCCAAAGATTCACGCGGCGAGATGGAGCCGTCTGTCTCGATGTCAAGGACCAACCTGTCGAACTCGGTGGATTGCTCGACCCTTGTCGGTTCGACCTGGAAGGTCACCCGCCGGATGGGAGAGAAGATCGAATCGACCGGGATGACCCCGATGGTGCTCGAGCTCTTGTTGCGATCGCTTGACCTGTAGCCCCTGCCCTTGGACACGGTCACGTCAACCGCGAGACGACCCTTGGAGTTGAGGGTCGCAACGTGGAGGTCGGGGTTGAGAATCTCGACGTCGGCGTTGGGTTGCAAGTCCGCAGCAGTCACCTCGGCAGGTCCCCTTACATCCAGACGCAGGGTGACCGGCTCTTCTGCTTGGACTACGAGAACGATGTCCTTCAGGTTCAAGATGATGTCGGTGACATCCTCGACACACCCAGCGATGGCATCGAACTCATGCAGGGCGTCGTCGAACCGCACCTGCGTCACGGCGGCTCCTGGGATCGAAGACAGCAAGGTCCGGCGCAACGAGTTGCCGATGGTGGGCCCAAAGCCGGGCTCGAGCGGGCTGATTACGAAGAGCTGGCGGTTGCCCTCTTCTTCGCTGATTGCTTCTACGGTGGGGCGCTGAATGACCAGCATTGGCATAACCTCTCGAATCGAGTGATTCTTCGGGTGGGCAGGTGGAGGGGTCGGTGAGACAATGGTCGGCCCTCACTGGCGGGCGCCGCCGCGTCACTTGGAGTAGAGCTCGACTATGAGCTGCTCGCGGACGGGTACGTCTATCTGTTCACGCAATGGCAGATCGAGCAC
>JAHFUU010000180.1 GCA_023264915.1 Microthrixaceae bacterium
ACGACACGGTACCGGATCACCAAACGGTCCTGTGGCTGCACGCCAGCCAGTCCCGGTGCCGGATTGCATCATGCGGATGCTGAGAAGTGCTCGAGGTCGTGCAGACGGGTCGGGTCGACCTTCACTCCGGGGCCCATCGTCGAGGACACTGTGACCTTCTTGAAGTAGCGACCCTTGGCCGATGCCGGTCTCACTCGTTCTAGCTCTTCTATGACGGCAGCGAAGTTCTTCGCCAACGCATCTACTGTGAAGCTCGTCTTGCCCAAAGGCATGTGCACGTTGCCGGACTTGTAAGTGCGGTACTCGACCTTGCCACCCTTGAACTCCTGGACGGCCTTGCCAACACCTTGGGTAACCGTCCCTGTCTTGGGATTCGGCATCAAACCACGAGGACCGAGCACGCGACCGAGCTTGCCGACCTGAGGCATGAGGTCGGGTGTCGCGATCGTGACGTCGAACTCGAGCATTCCTGCCTCGACCTGAGCTATCAGGTCCTCTGCACCGACCAGGTCTGCTCCGGCGTCGCGCGCTTCGGTCGCCTTCTCTCCTGTTGCGAAGACCGCCACCCGGACGGCTTTGCCCGTGCCACTCGGCAGCGACACCGCCCCTCTCACCACCTGGTCGGCCTTGCGGGGGTCGACTCCAAGGTGTGTGGCCAGCTCGACAGTCTCATCGAAGGAGGCGGGCGCAAAGTGCTTCACCAGATCAAGCGCTTCGAGAGGAGTCTGCAGCTGTTGACGGTCGAACCGCTTCGCCGCGTCGACGTACTTCTTGCCATGTTTCGCCATCTCGGCTCCCTCGTAGATGTCTGTGCCGCCGGGTGAGGTCGACCCGTCGGTCTTGGTCGGAAGATCGGGTGTTCGTTGTGGTCGCGGGATTCCCTGGCTGCCAATACCAGGATCAGGCGACCGTTATGCCCATTGAACGAGCGGTGCCGGCAACTTGAAGCTTGGCTGCCTCGATGTCGTTCGCGTTGAGGTCGGGCATCTTTGTCTTCGCGATGTCCTCGAGCTGGCTCTCGTTGATCGTGCCAACCTCCTCCTGTCCCACGAGTTGTGCACCTTTTTCGACACCGGCAGCCTCTTTCAACAGGACCGAGGTTGGCGGGGTCTTGAGGATGAAGGTGAACGACCGGTCCTCGAAGATCGTGATCTCGACGGGAACGATCGTTCCTCGCTGGGACTCGGTCTCGGCGTTGTAGGCCTTGCAGAAGTCCATGATCGCAACGCCATGCGGACCAAGCGCCGTGCCAACCGGAGGTGCAGGAGTAGCGCCCCCGGCGGGGATCTGGATCTTGACTACAGCAGCAACTTTCTTCTTGGCCATCTGAAGCCTCGTGAGGTACGGGTCGCACCCAGATGGGTACGAGCAGCGAACGATTCTGGCAACAACCAAGCCCTCGGGACAACTCGCGTGACCGGACCCGACCGCAGGGCCTCACCGTTCGGCGCGGGATGTCCCTCGTCAGAGCTTCGCGATCTGGGCGAACTCCAGCTCTACAGGTGTCGGACGGCCAAATATGTCGACCTCGACCTTCACCTTGAGCTGCTCCTCGTTGATCTCTGTGATCTGGCCCGAGAAGTCAGCGAAAGGCCCTTCCTTGATGCGTACGGTCTCGCCCACCTCGAACTCGAGCCTCGGACCCCGCTTGCGCGCACGCTCGCCCTCTTCGGCTTCTGACTTGACCTGCAAGAAGGACTCGACATCGCGGCGAGGCAGCGGAGACGGCTTGGCGCCCTGTCCGACGAAACCGGTGACTCCCGGCGTGTTGCGGATGACTGTCCATGAGTCATCGTCCATCAAGCAGCGCACGAGAAGGTAACCCGGAAACATCTTCTTCTGGACAACGACCTTCTTCCCGCCCTTGAACTCGACGACGTCCTCCATGGGTATGACGACCTCGAAGATGCGGCCTTCCATGTTCATCGATGAGATGCGGGCCTCGAGGTTCTGCTTGACCTTCTTCTCGTAGCCAGACTGGGTGTGCACCACGAACCATCGGCCTGGGCGGTCGTAAGGGCTCACAGGACGCTCGGGCCGGGGCTCCTCATCACCCTTGATCAGCTCGTCCTCATCCAACACCTCTGCGGAGGGGTCAGAGTCCGTTTCCTGTTCAGCCAGTGCTTGCCCGCCCGCTTCGGCCGCAGTCACGTCAGCTGGGAAATCTGCTAGCACTCCTTGGCCGCCGTCCGCAGCGAGTGGCTCGTCGACTGCCCCGAAGAGTTGCTCCGCGATGGCCTCGACCTCTTGGCCTGCGAGCACCTCTGCTTCTGCCTTCAGTTCGGGCTCGACATCCGCCAGAGTCTCGCGGATCTCGCGATCGAGCTGTCCCGTGGCCGCCGCCTCTTCGGCCTCGCCCGCGATCTCATCCAACACGATCGCCTCAGTGGTCAGCTCGACGGCCTCAGCGGCGGCCTGATCGGCCGCCCCGTGGGCCTCTTGGGCGAACTCGTGGAGGTCGTCAGCCTCCTGCGCTAGCTGGCGGGCCTCGCGCACCAGCTCTTCCTCAACTCCCCGCAGATCCTCGGCAGCAGCGGTCTCGCCTTCTGTCTCGGCTTGGTGGGCAAGGTCACCGACATGCTCGGCAGCGAGAAGGTCATCGGCTGCTTGCTCGATGCGTTCATCGGCGAGCACCTCCGCTGCCTCGGCCACAGCCTCGTCGAGCTCGGCAGCGGCAACGGCGTCGATCGCTTCTTCTACTAGTTCGGCCTCAGCGTCGCGGGCCGCGGCAGCGACCTTCTTCTCGTCGTCTGGGTCTGGGATGGCGGTGGGGAAGGTCATGGAAGTGGTGGGGTAGGTGAGGAGCCTTCTCGGAATCGCCTGCGCGCCCCAAGGACGGAAGGGATCCCCCTAGGGCTCATTGGATGTTGAAGAGGCCAAGGACTGCGTTGCTGAACAGCCAGTCGACCGCCGCTATGAAAGCGGTCATGACGACCAACGCCACGAACACGATCACGGAGTAGTTGACGGTCTCCCGGCGGGTGGGCCACGCAACCTTGCGCAGCTCTTGGCGAACCTCTTTCACGTACTGACGGAGACCAGTGCGCTCACCCTTGGCCTTGGGTGGCGTGGGGGTGCGTCGGCGGTCGTTGGACGTACGTGCAGCAGCCTCACCGTCAGAGCCGACCTCGCCCTGCTTCTGGAGCATCCGCTTCATTTCTCGGTTCATCGCCATCGACAGCGTCCTCGCAAGGAGGTAGGAGCGATGCTTGAGGGCATCACCATCTGATGTGCAGGGCAGGAGGGACTCGAACCCCCAACCGCCGGTTTTGGAGACCGGTGCTCTACCAATTGAGCCACTGCCCTATGCAGCCGTCGGTGCGGCTCAACGGCAGGATACACGACTTGGATCGAACCCCCGGAAGGGGAACTCGGCCCAAGGTGTCGCCAGCCTAGTGACACGACCAATGGAGTCCAATTCGGGACGCGTGGAAGGGTCGCCGGTCGCGCTGTCCATCTGGCCGGCGTCAGCTCGCAAGCCGGCGAGCCCTGGTTCGAACCAGGACTATCGCCCCACCCGCTGCCGCCGCGGTCGCGGCGGCAGCTATCCCGCCTATGTAGGCCACCTTCTTGCCGGCCAGCGCGCTACGCAGCGCCTGACGCTCGCCCGCCACTTCGAGCCCAACTAGAACCTCAGCGAGCAAGCCCGGGGCCGGTTCGAGAAGCTCGGTGCGCATCTTGTGGAGTGCCCGTAGCAGCTTGCGGTACTGGACAACCTCGGCCTGGCAACGCAGGCATTGCTCTACGTGGCGGCGAGCTTCGACTGGCAGGGCGGATTCGCCGCGGGCACAGTCCGCGAGCACGTCAGCTACGTCCTCGCAGTTCAAGACCTCATACTGCATGGGCATCCCTGTCGTTGCACGCATCATCGTCGGCTGGCATTGGGAACAGGTCTTCTCGAAGCTTCCGCCGCGCGCGGTGAAGCCTCACCTTGGCGGCTGACTCTGAGATGCCCAGCTCAGCGGCGATGGCCTCATGCGGTAAGTCGTATATGTCACGAAGCACGACAACAGCCCTGAGCTTGGGCGGCAGGCCGCGCAACACTTCCTGGAGCTGCGCTCGGAGCGAGTCAGCTTCGAGGCTCGCTTCGGGATCGGCACCGCTGTGAAGCTCGTCTACCACCTCGTCGGTCAGCTCCTCATGCCGGTGCCTGCGGCGTTTCCCTAGGTGCGTGGAGGCACAGTTGGCCGTTATCCGGTACATCCAGGTTGAGAAGCGAGCCTCTCCCCGGAACCTCTTCAGGCCTCGAAAAGCTCTCAGGTAAGCCTCTTGCACCACGTCGCGCGCGTCTTCCTCATTCCCGGTCAACCTGTAGGCGAGGGTGTACGTATCGAGATACGTCACCCGAACCAACTCGTCGAAGGCCTTACGGTCTCCGGCCTGGGCGGCCGCAACGAGCCCGGCGACCTCTTCTGGCATCGGTTCTGGGACTCGCTTCGCGCGCATGGGGTTACCTGGCGATCAGGCTGAACTAGATCCAGGAAGGATCCTGGATCTCGCATCCATCATCTACTCAACTACGGTACCCCGCCCACACTGAGCCCACCCACATGCGAGCACTTCGCCAGAACCGCCTGAGGGGCCGGGGTGGGGCAGGAACCCGCATCTCTGGGCAGTCCATAAGCGTTAGTTAGCGGGTCTCCTTGTGAAGGGTGTGCTTGCGGTCCCACTTGCAGTACTTCTTGAGCTCGATGCGATCGCGGTCGTTGACCTTGTTCTTCTTGGTGATGTAGTTGCGCCGCTTGCATTCGGTGCACTCGAGGGTGACGTCGATGCGCTTCTCACTTGACTTCTTGGCCATGTTGGCTCCCCTACTTGATGATCTTGGTGACGCGGCCTGCGCCCACGGTACGACCGCCCTCACGAATGGCGAACCGCAAACCCTCATCCATCGCGATCGGGTTGATCAACTCGACAGTCATCGTCGTGTTGTCACCAGGCATGCACATCTCGGTCCCCTCAGGCAAAGAGATCGACCCGGTCACATCCGTGGTCCGGAAGTAGAACTGGGGCCTGTAGTTGGAGAAGAACGGCTTGTGACGGCCACCCTCCTCCTTGGTCAACACATACACCTGAGCCTCGAACTCGGTGTGAGGCGTGATCGAGGAAGGCTTGGCCAACACCTGACCCCGCTCTACCTCTTCCTTCTTGGTCCCACGCAACAACGCACCGATGTTGTCGCCGGCCCGGCCCTCGTCGAGGATCTTGCGGAACATCTCCACACCCGTACAAGTCGTCTTCTGCGTCTCACGGATGCCGACGATCTCAACCTCGTCACCGGTATGCACCACACCCTGCTCGACCCGGCCCGTCACCACTGTCCCACGACCAGTGATCGTGAACACATCCTCGATCGGCATCAAGAACGGCTTGTCAGTGTCACGCTCAGGCTCCGGGATGTAGGTGTCAACCGCCTCCATCAACTCCTTCACCTGAGCCTTGGCACCCTCGTCGCCCTCAAGCGCCTTCAACGCCGACACCTTCACCACCGGCACATCATCACCAGGGAACTCATACTCAGACAGCAGATCCCGCACCTCGAGCTCGACCAACTCCAACAACTCCTCATCATCGACCATGTCGACCTTGTTCAAAGCCACCACGATCGCAGGCACCCCAACCTGACGAGCCAACACCACATGCTCACGAGTCTGAGGCATCGGACCATCATCAGCAGACACAACCAGAATCGCCCCATCCACCTGCGCGGCACCCGTAATCATGTTCTTGATGTAATCAGCATGCCCAGGCATATCAACATGCGCGTAATGCCTGTTTGGAGTCTCGTACTCAACATGAGCGATGTTGATCGTGATCCCCCGCTCACGCTCCTCAGGCGCCTTGTCAATGTCCGCGAACTCCGTCGCAGAGTTGTGTGTCGGATCGTCCTCAGCCAACACCTTCGTGATCGCCGCCGTCAACGTCGTCTTACCGTGATCGATATGACCCATCGTCCCCACGTTCAAATGCGGCTTTGTCCGCTCGAACTTCTCACGTGCCATCGTTGG
>JAHFUU010000181.1 GCA_023264915.1 Microthrixaceae bacterium
AGCGACCCGGCCCTGGCCGGCACCGACGCGCTCGGCACCGCCAAGGTGCTCGCCGCCGCGATCAGGCGTGTTGAGGGCGCGGACCTGGTCATGACGGCGACCGAGTCCAGTGATGGATACACGGGAACGGTGCCCGAGCAGGTGGCTGAGCTGCTCGGCCTGCCGTCGGTCACCTTCGCCAAGCACATCGAGATCTCTGACGGCACGGCCAGGGTGCAGCGCCAGACCGAAGCCGGCTATGACGACGTCGAGTCCCCGCTGCCGGCAGTGGTGTCAGTCACCGCAGGTGTCGTAGAGCCCCGGTACCCGAGCTTCAAGGGGATCATGGCCGCCAAGAACAAGCCGGTGGACGAGGTGACTGCCGCAGACCTCGGCATCGAAGCTGACAAGGTCGGATGGGCGGGCTCGGGCCAGCAGATCGTGAGCGTCGAGGACGCGCCCGCCAGAGAAGCCGGCGAGATCATCGAAGACGACGGAACCGGTGCGGACAAGATCGTCACCTTCCTCGACAACCTCAAAGTCATCTGAACCGGAGGACCTGAACGACCATGGCTATCTCAAAGATCTGGGTGATCGCCGAGGCCTCCGCCGGCAAGGCCACCACCAGCACCCTCGAACTGCTGACCAAGGCCCGCGAGCTGGGCGACACCGTCGAGGCGGTCTACGGCGGAGCCGGCGCGGATGCGATCGCCGCTGACCTCGGTGCCCACGGCGCCACGACGGTGCATGCAACCGGTGATCTCGGGGGCTCCCTGCCCGGCATCCCGGTGGCGTCGGCGATCAAGGCTGCAATCGACGACGGCAACGCACCTGACGTGATCCTGGCACCTACCAGCTACGGCGCCCGGGACATCCTCGGTCGGCTCTCGGTCAAGCTTGACAAGCCCGTGCTCACCAACAACGTCGACATCGAGGTGGATGGCGACTCGCTGGTGACCACCGAGCCGATCTTCGGCGGCAACACCAACGTCAAGACCAAGTTCACCGGCGAGGGCCCCTTCCTCGTGCTGGTCCGCCCCAAGTCCTTCGCTGCCGAGCCGAGCGGGGGGGGTCCTGCGGCGGTGGCCGAGCTTCCCGTGCCAGCCGACGGGGGGCCCACCGCGAGGGTGACCCAGGTTCACGTCGAGGAGCGCGAAGGCCCCAGCCTGGACGAGGCTGCCATCGTCGTCTCAGGTGGTCGAGGACTGGGCGAGTCAGGCAAGTACGCCATGATCGAAGATCTGGCGAGGCTGCTGGGCGCCGCCCCTGGTGCATCTCGTGCCATCGTCGATGCCGGCTGGGTCCCCTACAGCCACCAGGTAGGGCAGACGGGCAAGGTGGTCAAGCCGACGGTGTACATCGCGGCCGGCATCTCCGGTGCAACCCAGCACATGGTGGGGATGAAGGGCTCCAAGAACATCATCGCCATCAACAAGGACGCCGAGGCCCCCATCTTCTCGGTCAGCGATCTCGGTATCGTCGGCGACGTGCACAAGGTGCTGCCAGCGTTGATCGACGCTCTCAAGGCGCGCGGCTGAAGCGTCGTCTCCATACCCGGCAACCTCTGGTTGCTGCACCGGTCGCCGCGCTTTGCCGGCTCACACGAGGGGCCAGGGGTAGCTCCGGCCAGTCGGGTCACGTGGGAACACACCCCGGTCCACGACGTCGGTCGCCCGCCCGACCAACGCGTCGCGCTCGCTCATGCCCAGGAGGTTCTCGACGGCCACAGGGGCGCCCTCGTCGGCCAAGCGGGACACATCGCGGACGATCGCGTGGGGTATCGCCTCTCCAGCGAAGTCCCAGATCACCGTGCGGAGCTTGAGCTCGGTGTGGAAGCTCAAGCCGTTGTCCACCGCCCAGAGGCGATCGTCGGGTCCGTGCAGGACGTGGCCAGCCTTGCGATCGGTGGAGTTGATCACGAGGTCGAACGCGCAGAGGCGTCGGAGCTGTTCATGCAGGCGCTCCTGTTCGACAAGCGAGAAGTAGTGCTCGTCGAGGTCGGCGTCGATCAGCAACTGAAGTGAGCCTTCCCCGAAGGGGGCGTTGCAGCTGCGCCTCACGGTCAGGGGCACGAGACCCCAGCCGAGGGCTTCTGAGATCTCGTACGCGGCGACCTCACGCTTGTAGAGGCCCGCGGGGAAGTCCCAAAGGGGTCGCTCCCCGCGGCCGGGCTTGTAGACAGCCCTCAGGGAGTCGCCCCCGAGGCACACCTCTACCAGGAAGGTCGAGTTCGAGCTGAAGGGCATGCGTCCCAGCACCTCGATGTCGCCTTCGTTCAGCACCTCTGCCGCCCGGGCTGTCACCACGGGTGTCCCCGGATCACCGGGACCCCCGGATCACCGACGATGGCCAGATCACCGACGATGACCGTTGCTCCTCGGGCACATGTGGCCGTTGGGATCGATGGAGCGACCGCACACCTGGCAGAGGGGCCGGCCAGCCTTGATCACGGCTGTGGAGTGGGGAACGAATGCCGCGACCTGCCCACGTGTGAGATGGAACCGAGCGGTGGCCACGTCTGGATCCGGAGCGGCGTCCTCGGTGTCCGTCTCGGCCACCGACAGCTCCTCGGCGACGACCAGGATGCGGTCGTTGGATTCGTCAAAGGCCACGGCCAGCGATCCGACAGCCCACTCCTCGATTGCGGGCTGGAGCAGATCGAGGTGCTCGGGAACCTCGCTCCCCGCTGACGGGAGGTTCTCCAGCAGCCCTCCCAGGTACTCGGTGAGCGCGAACGCCTGCTCCTTCTCGATGCGGAGGGTCACGACCTGTCCAGCCTGGCGGGCCTGGAGGTAGAACACCCGGTTGCCGGGTTCGCCGATCGCCCCCAAGGTGAACAGATCGGGCTCGTCGAGCTCGAATGAGCTGAAGGTCATGACGCCGGCCGCCCTGTGCGACCCGGCGCCAACCTAGATCCCGCCACCTCACGCGGTCGGCCTGCCTCGCTCATAGGCCCAAGCCCGACAGGGATCCGGTGTTGTTGACCGTGAGCACCTCCGGGCCTTCTGGGACATAGGAGATCACCGTGACTGAGCATGGTGAGATGCATATCCGCTGGAACAGATCAAGGTGGGTGCCCACGGCATCGGCCACGGCTGCCTTGATCGGATCAGCATGCGAGACAGCGACGACGGTCGCACCCTTGTGGGACCTCACGAGACGTTCAATCGCATCGCGGGCACGCGATGCCATCTCCGAGAGCGACTCGCCCCCTGGGAAGCGGAATCCACTCGGATGGCGTTGGAGCACCCGCCAATCGGGCTGCTTTGACAAGGAGCTGAGCCTCGCCCCGGTCCAGTCCCCGAAGTCGCACTCGATCAGGCCGCGCTCGATCTTGGTCCTGATGCCCAGCGCCCTGGCCACGGGTGCTGCTGTCTCCCGCGCCCGCTCCAACGGCGAGGAGTAGACCGCCGCCACCTTGTCGAGGCCTGCGATGCGCTCGGCAACCAGCGCTGCCTGTCGCTTGCCCTCATCTGCCAGATGCAGGCCCGGGGCCCTGCCGGGCAGGACCTTGCCCGTCGTGGGTGTCAAGCCGTGCCGCACGAGAACCACGGCGGTGCGGGGAGGAGGCTCGGGTCGGGTGGGCATGGCGCGAACAACCTACCTGGGCTCAGGCCTGTCCAGGCGGGCCACCAGGGGATGAGCGGACGGTGATGTTCGCGGGACGCGCCACCGGAGGCTGTGATGGGGAGGCATATCCTGCTCGCCGTGCGTCAAGTTCCTGGGCTCGCCCGCCTGAACGAGGAGATCATCGCTTGTCGGGCATGCCCTCGCCTGGTGGCCTGGCGCGAGGAGGTTGCAACCCGCAAGCGCCGGTCCTTCGCTGGCGAGACGTACTGGGGCAAGCCCGTTCCCGGTTTCGGTGACCCCCAGGCAACGATCCTGGTGGTCGGTCTCGCTCCCGCCGCGCACGGAGCCAACCGGACGGGGCGGATGTTCACCGGTGACCGATCAGGGGACTTCCTCTACTCGGCACTTCACCGGGCTGGCCTCGCGAGCTACCCGGCCAGCCGCGCCCGCGACGACGGGCTCGAGCTCTACGGCGTCTACGTGACAGCGCCGGTGCGGTGCGCTCCACCGTCGAACAAGCCGTCCCCGGCCGAGCGGGACGCGTGCCTTCGGTTCTTGTGGCGCGAGCTCGACTTGTTGGCTCGCTTGCGAGTCGTGGTCGCGCTGGGCCGCTTCGCGTATCAGGTGATGGCCGGCGGGCTGGGAGTGAGGGCGAGGCCCGCGTTCGCTCACGGGCTCGAAGTGCGACCGGCGGCTCCGGCAGGCGATCGGCGCCAGCCCTACAGGGACCTCACCATCATCTGCTCATATCATGTAAGCCAACAGAATACATTCACCGGTAAGCTTACTGATCGCATGCTTGATGACGTGCTCGAACAAGCCAAGCAACTATCCGCTGACGCTTCAAAAACCGAGAGATCCTGAGCTTCTATTGAAATAAGACTTTTGGCCTATTTATCAAAAATTGGGCCATATGCCTCAGATCAGAACCGGTGCGATGCTCGATTATCTGAGCATGCAGGAACCCGTGGACCGGATTGACAGCTACAGGCTGGAGGCGACACCGGTGCATGGGACCAAGACGGTGGAGTGGCGCTCAACCCAGAACGGTCGAGTCGTCGCAGTGACGAGCGTGGCCCCTCGCGGGCGCAAGGGCTTGTGGGATGCCATGGCCCGGGCGGCCACGTGCTCGTCTGGTGATGCGACGACTTTCCCGACCCATGCCGCTCTTGCCGTCGAACCAGTCGGGGCTCTCCCTGCCCCTGTCCTCGTGCTTGCTCCTGGTCTCACAGAGGAGCACAACGTGGACGCGCACCTCGACTACCTGTCCAGGCTCTCCGAGCCGGTAGAGGTTGACGGGCCGGTGGCATCCGTCGTCTCGCTGGCAGAGTTCGCGGCCTCACGTGGCACGCGGCGGGGGCGCCAGGGCTAGGCCGACCGATCCGGGCGAGATCGTGCGGCGCGAGTCGGGGGGCGACCCGGCTCGAGGGAGATGGATCGCAGCCCCTAGGGGCTGCGACTTCTCCGTTTTCGAGGCGAACCGTGAGAGGGCGGCGTGCGGGCCTCCCACGGCACCAGGCGTGAGCGCTGGTGGACGACAGAGCATGGCAGACAGGGCGAGGTTGTGACGTGACGGGCGCGGCGCCCCGAGAAGATGAGGTGTCAGCCATCTCCACACATCCACAGGACTCGTCGGGCTGGGGTGTAGCCCTGTTCGTCGGGCTGGGGTGTAGCCCTGTTCGTCGGTCTACTAGCGTGATCAGGTCCCCCTGTATCTCGAGCCTGCGAGCCTCACCGACCCGATGACGACAAAGAGATGTCTTGCCACAGCGCTGCTGGCCGCCGGCATCGCCGTGATGACCGGCTGCGGCGTGCCCAGCAACCAGCCCGCCAGCTATGAGGACCAGAGCGCCTTGTCGATGAGCAACTTCGTGAGTGGCTGCACCGGCGCCGAACCGATCGTCAACGGCACCACCACCACGATCTCGAGCTCCGCGGTCTGCCAGTGCGACTACGCGGTGTTCCAGAACAACGTGCCTTACGGCGACAGCGACAAGACCAAGAGCATGTATGCGGGCTACTCGGGCAAGACCTTCCTCGAGATCAACAACGAGCTCAAGCGCGACGCTGCCAAGTTCAACGACAACACCGTCATCCCCCAAGCCGTGCGCGACAAGCTCAACAACTGCAGATCTGACCCGACGTCGGCGACGTTGCCGCCCGACTTCCCGAAAGGGACAGGTCCCTACGTGATCGAGGGGACCACGATCGGCACCGGTCCCGGTGCGACCCAGCCACCGGGTTCGACCCCAGGGAGTGCGTTGCGATGAGCGATCGGCAACCTGACAGCGAGCGCGCCGAGGGCCAAGAGGCCGAGCCAACTCAGGTCCCCGGTTCGGCAGCCGGGGCCGCGGCACCCCCAGATGCTCCAGAGCCGGTCCCACTTGACCTCGAGCCCACCAACGGGAGCCGCACGCCCTACATGGTGGTT
>JAHFUU010000182.1 GCA_023264915.1 Microthrixaceae bacterium
TCCCACATGACATGTGGTTCTTCTACCTGCCCCGGGTATGCAACCACTGCACCTATCCGGCTTGTCTCCAGGGGTGCCCGCGCCATGTGATCTACAAGCGCCCAGAGGACGGAATCGTTCTGGTCGACCAGGAGCGGTGCCGCGGCTACAGGGTCTGCTTCGACGCTTGCCCCTACAAGAAGATCTTCTACAACCACACCACGAAGATCTCAGAGAAGTGTGTGTTCTGCTTCCCAGCCGTCGAGAAGGGCATCATGCCGCGTTGCATGCGCAACTGCATCGGCAAGATCCGCTCGTTCGGCTTCTTGAGCAAGCCAGACGAGGTCCGCGAGGACAATCCCGTCGACTTCCTCGTGCACGTGCGCGAGGTCGCCCACCCGCTCTACCCGCAGTTCGGCACCGAACCCAACGTGTACTACATCCCACCGATCCACGTGAGTGACAAGGCCTTCCTTTCCATGATGTTCGGGCCTCGGTCGATCAAGGCGATCGACACCTACCGCAATGCCATGGAGGGCAACGACAAGAAGTTGCTTGCAGCGCTGCTGCTGGCCGTGTCGAGTGATCACATCATCCATCGTTTCGACGTCCAGGGCGACACCATCCTTGCGTGGGACGACAAGGGAGAGGAGCTCGTACGCATGCCGATCAAGATGCCTGTTATCGAGCGACCCGCCTTTGACCAGTCCCTCAACGTCTACCGCTACAACGTGACCTGAAGGAGCCACGATGACCGACACGAGCGCTCCCACCAGATTGTCCCGCCGCCGGCTCCTGACCGAGGGAGCCGTCGCAGGCGGCGTCGCTCTGGCCGCAGCATCGTGCGCCATGAACGATCCCGACCCGATGAGCCCGAAGGACCGTGCTGTCGAGGTGGCTCGGGTCGACCAGGTGCCTGCCGATGATCCGCACTCGCGCAACTGGAAGTACGGCTACGCGATGCGAATCGAGCTCGATGGGCAGCTCATGGCCAACCCTCAACGGCCCACCCCTTCTCAGCCTTACTTGACGGTGCAGGCCATCCATGACGGGAATCGGATCGGGTTCCGCATCGAGTGGGAAGACCCGGACGAGAGCAACTCGACGTCTCATGTCAACTGGTTCCGTGACGGTGTGGCGGTGTTGCTTGCACCTGGGGCCGGTGACGAGGCCCTGCGCACGATGGGATCCAAGGACACGCCAGCCACGATCCTGCAGTGGAAGGCTGACTGGCAACGTCAAGTCAACGGCGACATGCAGTGGATTCCCCAGGCGTTCCCGAACACGGCTGTGGACTACTACCCCCCGCTGTACCAGACCAAACCCAAAGACGTCACCCCCAAGAGCTACGAAGAGGCCAAGGCCTCCCAGTGGCTACCGGGCATGGCAGTAGGCAACCCCAACGCAGCTACCGCCCGCACGTCGTCCATCGAGAAGCTCACGGCGCATAGCTTCGGTACGTTGGCCAGCTGCCCCACCCAGAACTGCTCTGGCCGAGGCACCTACGCCGATGGCAGGTGGGTGGCAACGCTCTCCAAGCCGCTGACCGCGACCGATCCTGACGAGCTTTCCCTCTCACCTGGCAGCGCCTATACGTGTGCGTTCGCCATGTGGACAGGTAGCCAGGGTGACAGCGGGTCCAAGAAGTCCCCCTCCAAGACCGCCCACACCTTGGTGCTGGCCAGCTGACATGGTCACCGTTGCCGTCTCGCCGCAGGATCTGAGGCTTCGAGCGGTTGGTTTCGCGGCCTTGGCTCGGATGATCGGACCCGATGTCGCGGTGTGGTCTGACACCTCCATGCTCGAGGAGCTACGCGAGGTGCTGATCGAGCTGGGTGAGAGTGCCCTGGTGGACCGGGTCGACTCCCTGGTGCAGAAGGGACCTTTCGATACCGAGACGCTAGAGGGTCAATGGGTTCGCTGGTTCGACCAGGGGCGGATAGCGCCGTATGAGTGCTCCAACAAGTTGCAGGGCTTGGCTGGTCCGACGGCGATGCTGGCCGACGTGGCGGGTTTCTACAAGGCATTTGGCGTGCAGGTGAAGCACGAGAGACCGGATCACATCGTCGCCGAGCTTGAGTTCATGGCCTTGGTCAACCTCGCAGAAGCCGACGCATTGGAGCGCGACGCGCAGGAGGAGCGTGAAGTCAGTTCGGATGCTGCCCGTTCGTTCTTGCGTGACCACCTCGGAGGCTGGGTCGATGCATGGGCTGCCCGCCTTTCCTCCACCGAGCCCGACGGAACCTGGGCACAGCTGGCAGCGCTGATCGACCAGTATGTTGCCGCCGAGGCTCAGCGCCGCAATGTGATCCCCGTGCGTTCCTCGGCCGCCTTTGCTGACAACGACCTCATCTTCGATGAGGAGCCACCGCTACCCGAGTGCGGGTCCGACACAGAAGAGCTCTGACGACGCGGGTGCCTTTGGCCGCGGAGACACGAGGGATCGGCTAGGGCAGGTACCTCGGTGATGCGCTGGGCCTGATGGTCGGAGATCTGGCAATTGGCTCGGGTGATGCGCCCCCGACGCATGGCCTTCGGCCATGCTCCCTCATCACGGTCGGGCTCTCTCGCGGTCGCGCGTGGCCGATCCGACACGGGTTCGGGCATCGGGTAGGTTTCGGTCATGGACGATATTGATCCGATCGTGTTCGAGTGGGTGGCCGGCTATGCCGCCAAGCTCGGTGTCGAGGCACCCACAACCGAAGAAGCCAATGACTTGTTGAGCCTTGCTGGCGTAGCGGCACGAGGCTCGGCTCGCCAGGCTGCGCCACTTGCGTGCTGGCTTGTTGCAAGGGCTGGCATCACTCCGGCCGAGGCGCTCGCACGGGCTCGCGACCAGAGCGCGTGATGTAGAACGCGTCAACCGCTCGATCATCGTCCGGCCGTGCCAACGCCGCCCGGCCAGGTGTGTCGACTCAGCCTTCGGACAGCGTGCACAAGCGGACTCCGGTCGATCGGAGGTTCCGCCCGGGAGCTCAGTCTCCACTCGACTCGTCGCCGGCTGCAGTTCCCGGCACGTCGCGCATCAGCGGGAACAGGACGACGTCCTTGAGGGTCGGTGCGTCGGTCAAGAGCGCCGCGAGGCGATCGATACCCAAGCCGAGTCCCGACATCGGGGGCATCCCATGCTCCATGCACTCTAGGAAGTCCTCTTCCATCATCATGGTCTCGTCGTCACCAGCGGCCCGCAGCTCGGCCTGCTCCTCGAGCCTGGCCCGTTGATCGATGGGGTCGACCAGCTCCGAGTAGGCCTTGACGATCTCCCAGCCGTTCACAACGACCTGGAACATGTCAAGGCGTGTGGGATCATCGTCGGACCGTCGAGCGAGTGGCACCAGCTCTACGGGGTGATGCACAAGGAAGCAAGGCTGGATGAGGCTGGGCCTCACTGCCCGCTTGTACAACATGTCGACGAGCCCCGCATAGGAAAGCCCATCGAACATGCCAGCCTCCCCCTGGGAGGGCGGGGCATCGTGGGGTTGTACGCCTGGAGCGGGTTCGGAATCGCCGATCAGCAGCAGCCCCCGTTCACGGATCTCAGCTTTCAGCTGGTCAACTGTGCGAACGGAACGGATGTCTATCCCGGTGTGCTGTGCGACGGCCGCTCGGTAGTCGATCTCTGGCCACTCGCCACCGAAGTCCAGCTCGGTGCTGCCGAAGGTGACCTTGGCCTGGCCAGTGACATGCTCAACGGCACTTTGGATGAGCTCGCGGATCAGGACCATGTTGTCGCGGTAGTCCCAGTAGGCCGCATACCACTCGAGCATCGTGAACTCCTGCAAGTGTGACGAATCGATGCCCTCGTTTCGGAAGTTGCGGCCGAGCTCATACACCCGCTCGAGGCCGCCGGCCACCACTCGCTTCAAGTAAGTCTCGGGCGAGATCCGAAGGTAGAAGTCACGATCGAGCGCGTTGTGGCGGGTGGCGAACGGCCGCGCTGCGGCACCAGATGCTGCCGCTTGAAGGACCGGGGTCTCTATCTCGATGAAGCCACGCTCATCGAGGAAGTCGCGGATGAAGCTGATCAGCCTGGATCGCGTGATGAAGCGTGCCCGGCTATCGGGGTTCGTCAGGATGTCGAGGTAGCGCTTGCGGTAGGTCAACTCTGGATCGGCGACACCCGCGTGCTTGTCTGGCATCGAGCGCATGGCCTTGTTCAGCAACGTCAGCTGATCCACACCTACTGTGTGCTCGCCCTTGTCGGTGGTCCACATCTTGCCGTGGATCCCAACGAAGTCACCGAGGGCTATGGAGCCTGCCCATTCCCTGAAGGTGGGTGCTCCGAGGTCGTTCTTTCGGAGCGAGAACTGCACACGCTCACCGGAGCGGTCCTGCAGCTGACCGAAGGCGATTCCGCCCATCTTCCGCCACAGCATCACGCGCCCAGCAAGCCGCACTGTGGTTTCGTCAGCCTTGGTCTTGGCCTCATCCGCGAGCATGTCGACCTCAAAGCGGTCAACCGGATGGAACTGGTCCTGGTCAGTCACGGCGACTCACGTTAACCGCAGCCCTCGAACTGTCGCCCATGGGTGCCACCTCAGGTTTGGACCCAGGGCGATCGCCGACACGGACAGGTGGCAAGGACGTGGAGTGATAGATCAGCTGTGGTAGATGTCGACGTAGGCCGAGGCACTGCCGGCTGAGTTCGAGCCAGAGAGGTTGTACCGGGAGGTCGCACCACACG
The DNA here is from genome assembly GCA_023264915.1 of Microthrixaceae bacterium. Lineage (GTDB taxonomy): Bacteria > Actinomycetota > Acidimicrobiia > Acidimicrobiales > Acidimicrobilacustridaceae > JACPNV01. The sequence continues at coordinate 4,664 of JAHFUU010000182.1, forward strand.
TATAGGGAACCGTGGCAGAGCCCGAACCGCCGCCGCTGCCGACCTGGGTACCGTTCAGGGTGATCGTGACCGCCGTGAGGTTCTTACCGGTCCAGTTGATCGTGGCTGAGCCACAACCGCTTGCGGACCCGCTGGCTGTGAGACTGGGGGGTGACTCAGAAGGCCCGACGTTTTGTGGCGGCAGCTGCTGGGTGACCGTTGAGGTGATGGGCGCCTGTGGTTGCGTGACCGGTGCTTGAGTGACTGGTGCCTGGGTGATCGTAGGTTGGGTGGTCACTGGTGCGGCAGGGGGTGTGGTAGGTGGCTCGGAGCTGGTGGTGGACTCCTCTTGAGTCGAGAACGTGGTCTCTTCGTCTGGGGGTAGATCACCCGCCGCCCTGCCGAGGCCCACCTTGTGGGCGCTGTTAGAGGGTGAAGCTTGCTCGGTGCTCGATTTCGGACCGCAGGCCACCGCGGCCAACGGGATGCTGGCACCGAGGACGGCTGTCACGGCTGTGAAGCGAGCAGAACGCACGGTTGGAGGATACTCCGGGTCAGTCGAAGGATCGGCGCGCCTCCCCTGCTAAGGGTTGGCCAGACATGTCTTGTCATCGGCAGTCCGCACCCAGTTCAAAAGGCTCTGGTTAGGCATTGCGGAAGCGAGCCGTGGGACCAGAGCCGACCAGAGCCACGACCACAAGGCATCGATGTCGTCACCAACCCTAGTGGCCACCTCCCGAAGCCGAGTGCGCCAGGCCCTCGTGGCAGCGCGGATTTCATAGCTTGTGCGCGCTTTCACTAGTCTCCGCGGACGATGCTCGATCTCGTATCCGATGTCGCCGCCAGCGCGCCCGGAGCCCCTGCCGAGTACTCCGACCTCCTCCGGCAGTACCTCACCGTGGCGATATTCGGGTTCCTCGCCGTCGGGATGGTGGGGCTCATGCTTGGGGTTGGTGGGATCTTCAGACCCTCGAGCAACCGGTCAGGTGACTACCAGGCGCAGAAGCAGATCACCTATGAGTCTGGCGTCGATCCGGTCGGTCTTGGCTGGACACAAACCCAGGTTCGCTATTACGTGTTCGCCCTGCTGTTCGTGATGTTCGACGTTGAGGCCGTGTTCATCTTCCCGTGGGCCGTCCGCCTCGATTCCTACGGTTGGTTCGGCCTGGTCGAGATGGGGATCTTCATCTTCTTGTTGCTCCTAGGTCTCGTGTATGCGATCCGCAAGAAGGTTCTCCAGTGGCTCTAGAGGTAGAGGTAGGTGGCGCGGACGACGGCCGGTCTGGAGAGACGG
>JAHFUU010000183.1 GCA_023264915.1 Microthrixaceae bacterium
GAGATGCGCTGCTCCCTGTGATGCGCTGCTCCCTGAGATTCGCTGCTCCCTGAGATTCGCTGCTCCCTGTGATGCGCTGCTCCCTGTGATGCGCTGCTCCCTGAGATGCGCTGCTCCCTGAGATCTTCGGTGTTGCCCGTCCAGAGGTCGACTCGCGGTTCACGTGTCTCTCACTGAAGCCTCGTCCTGAGGTGAGGGAACTATCCTCACCATCATGTCGCCACTCGCCGGGCCTGTGTTCGCCGTCGCGGGCGTCATGGGTGTGGCGGGAGTTCTCAAGCTCGCCCACCCGGCACAAACCGGCCGGGCGCTGGGCGCGGCGGCACTTCCCGGCACCGAGCTGACGGTCCGGTTCGTTGCGATCACCGAGATCATCGTGGCGACCTCGGTGATCGCCTTCGGCAACGCTCTCACAGCCGCTCTGGTCTCCGCCCTCTACGCAGCGTTCGCGCTGTTCTCGATCCGGGTAATGCGCCGAACCGACAACACAGTTGGTTGTGGTTGCTTCGGTGAGACGGCCGGCGTGGAGCCCATCGGTTGGGTCCACGTCGCGATGAACCTGGCCGCTGCATCACTCTGTGCCGCCGCAGTCGCGTGGCCGACGGGAAGCCTCCTCGAAGTCGTGGGCGACCAACCGCTGGCCGGCTCGGTCTTCATGGTTCTCACCGCCCTGTGCGGGTGGCTCTGGTACCTGATCCTGACGATGCTGCCCGGCCTGCTGGGGCCTGACCGCTGGCCAGCGTCAACGGCCGCGCGGGCGTGACAGCTCTCGTGGCCACTGAGACCGCTGTCCTCGTGCTGCTGGTCGTCGTCGTGACAGGCCTGGCGAGGAGCCACTCGGCTCTCTCACGGCGGTTGGCGGCGCTCGAGGGTGGCCGACCGGTTCGGGGCGACGAGGCCACGCTCTCCGGCACGGGCCTGGGCGGCGAGGCGTTCAGCGTCCAGCTCGCCGGCGCGAACCAGCCTTGGGTGCTCGCCTTCCTGTCCTCTGGATGCACGACTTGCGCTGTCTTCTGGAGGGCGCTGGCAGACAACCGCGAGACGATCGGCAGGGCGCACGTTGTGATCGTGACCCGGGGCCCCGCGACAGAGCGCCGGTCCGAGATCGCACGGCTGGCACCTGCCGGCGTCGACGTGGTCATGACCGATGAAGCGTGGGGCCGCTTCCGGGTGCCCGGCTCGCCTTACTTCGTCGTGATCGACGGCCCGTCGGGCGATGTGCTGGCGGAGGGGACCGCCACCTCCTGGGATGAGGTGGCCTCGATGATCACGAGCACCGTCAGCGCCCAGGCGCCGGCGAGGCCTGAGAGCGCAACCGAGCGGGCCGCGCGCATCCATGCCGAGCTGACGGCTGCCGGCATCGAACCGCCCAGAAGGGACCCTCGATGACGCGGCGATCCATCGCGTGCCCCGCGCCTGGGCACCTCGTCGCGGGGGCCGTGACGGTGCTACTCGCCACAGCCATCGCGGTCTCCTGCGGGCAGAAGGCGGCGCCTGACCTCGACCCCCCGAGCGCAAGCCAGGCTCCGAGGGGCGCGCCGGTCCTGCCCGCGGTGAACCCAGCTTCCACGACGACCGCGGCGGCAACCAGCACGACCCTCGATCCGGGCACGCTCCCCCAGACCACGGACAGGCCCGACGCCGCGGCGCCCGAGTTCCGCCACCGCATCGATGCCCTCTGGCAAGCGATCGTGGCAGACGACCCCGACCGTGCCATCCCAGCGTTCTTCCCCCTGTCCGCCTACCAGCAGGTCAAGGATCTCAAGGACCCGACCTCGGACTGGCACAACCGCCTGGTCGGTGCGTTCAAGCGAGAGATCGCCGGCTACCACAAGCAGCTCAGCTCCCAGGTCGCCCAGCAGAAGCCGGGCGCTGCCCCTGCCGAGCCTCAGCTCGTGACCGTGAACGTGCCAGCCGGGGGTGTGCAGTGGATCAAGGAGAAGGTCGAGTCCAACAAGATCGGGTACTTCAGGGTGCTCGACTCGAAGCTGTCCTACACCATCAATGGCAAGCCGTTCTCGTTGAACATCAAGTCGCTCATCTCCTGGCGCGGCCAGTGGTACGTGGTCCATCTGGCCTCGATGTGACCCCCGGCAGCAGAGCTGCCAACGCGTCCCAGCTCGGCAGAGGCGAGCTCGAAGGTGCCGGGTAGCACCAGGCGGGACGCCGAGGCGCGCCTTCGGGCCTGCCCGTGCGAACCGCGAGCGGGCCACCCATGGAACCAGGTGTTGGCACCCATCCCCGACAGGACGAGGATCGACCATCCCCACGCAGCCGACGCGACTCGCCGGGCGAAGCCCCGTTGGCGATAGCGTTCCGGTGACCACGGGAGTCGTCGTACGACTCCAGACCCGGGGGTGAACATGACAAGGCTCGGCTACCAGATCCCGAACTTCACCTATGAAGGTGTTGGCGCTTCTGACCTGTTCCCGACCATCGCCGCCCAAGCGGTGGCGGCTGACCGCTCGGGGTTCGACACGGTCATGGTCATGGACCACTTCTTCCAGCTTCCGATGCTGGGCCCGCCCGAGCACAACATGATCGAGTGCTACACCTTGCTCGCGGCGCTGGCGCAGCACACCCGCACTGCGCGCCTGGGGGCCCTGGTGACCGGCAACACCTACCGCAATCCCGCCGTGTTGGCCAAGACCGTCACAGCCCTAGACGTCGTGTCCGGCGGGCGGGCGCTGCTCGGGATCGGCGCCGGCTGGTTCCAGCTCGAGCACGATTCCTTCGGGATCGAGTTCGCAACCTTCACCGACCGGTTCAACAAGCTCGAGGAGGCGCTCCAGATCATCCTCCCGATGTTGCGCGATGAGACGCCCTCCTTCGAGGGAGCTCACTACAAGATCAAGCACGCGATCAACCACCCCGCACCGCTCTCGCGGATCCCGGTGCTGATCGGAGGCAGCGGCGAGCGCAAGACGCTCCGGATGGTTGCCCAGTATGCCGACGAGTCCAACCTCATCGCCCGCCCCGACGAGGTACCCCGCAAGCTCGATGCACTCGCCTCCCACTGCGAGCGGCTCGGCCGCGACCGATCCGACATCACGGTCTCGCTCAACATGGTGGCCTGCATCGCTGAAACAGCGGAGCAAGCTCTCGACGAGCTGAAGGCCTTCGGGCGCACGCTTGGCTTCGACTACGACGCAATGGATGAAGCGGGTCGCGACATGATCCTGTCCATGTTCGTCTGGGGGGGCCCTGATGAAGTGGGTGAGCGCCTCGAGGCCACTCTGGCCACGGGTATCGACGGCTTCACCCTGGCGTTGCCCGCGAACGGCGACAACCCCGAGCGCGTCGAGCTGCTCGGCCAGGTCGCCTCGCGCGTCGTCGCCTGACCGACTCGACCTGCGCGCGCACATCTGGCGAAGGATGGAGTCCCGCTCGGTTCCCCTGAGGGTGAGATACCTGAATCGCGAGTCAAGCTCGTGTCTTCGGGCTTGGCCGTGCAGTGAGGGTCAGCTTCCGGCCAGTGGCTTTGCGGTAGGAGGCCTCGATGATGAGGCTGGCTGCTGCTGCGCCGGCCAGCGTGACTGACGCGGCCGGAGGCGCTGCGCTCACCATCTTGAAGCAGAGCGCGACGAGCATCGCCGCGCAGGACAGGATCGATGCGGCGACGACGCTGCGCCGGGCGCCGGTCTCGCCGATGATCCGCAGGTGTCCGACGCCGACCACGATGTAGACGACCAGGAACGCTGCGGATCCCATCATCGCTATCGGCCCGAGGTCAAAGGCCAGCAGGGCTGCGATGACGAGCCCCGCCGTGACCAGCAGGCCGACGCCGTTGTCGACCCAGAGGCGACGTTGGAACGGTTGGGGCAGCTCGCCGTCGAGCGCGACCTGATAGGCGACGTTCGCGGACCCGAACAAGGTTGCGTTGACCGCTGACGCTGTCGACAGCAGTGCTGCGACCGCCACCATCTTGAACCCGAAGGCACCGAGGACCGGCCTGGCAGCTTGTGCAAGAGCGAAGTCCCGGGCCTGCACCATCTCAGCGGTGGACACGTTGCCGATCACGCCTACGGCGACGAGCAGGTAGATGGCTATGACTACACCGACAGCTGTGTAAAGAGCCGCTGGGAGCATCCGGCGCGGGTTGGCCATCGCACCGGCCGCGTTGCACACGAGCCCGAACCCTTCGTACCCGATGAAGAGGATGCCGGCGCCGAACAGGATGTCGGCGGGGTTGGCCCACCCGGAAGGCGCCAGCCTCGAGACGTCGAGGGTGAACATCGCCGCCACGATGAACACGACGAGGATCCCAACCTTGATACCAACGATGAGTGTCTCTGCCCGACCCATGATGGCTGTACCCAAGAAGTTCAGAGCGCAGAACCCGGCGACGACACCGACAGCAAACGCCGACTCCGACCACGCGGGGGCGTCAGCCGGCAGGAACGTGGCGGCATACCCACCGAAACCCTTCGCGTACAGGGCTATGGCTATGACGTACGCGAGGTACTGGAAGGTGTTCACGGACCCGGCAATCAGGCCGTCCCCGTAGCCGCGCACCAGGTACTCGACGGACCCGCCCACTGTCGGGTATCGGACACCGAGCTTCACATAGGAGTACGCGGCGAGCAGTGCCACGAAGCCACCTACCGCGAACGAGATTGGCAGGGCCGTGCCGGAGACCTCTGTGACCACGCCGAGGATCGCGAAGATCCCAGCCCCGATCATCCCGCCGACCCCGATGCTCACCGCACCGAAGAACCCGATGCGTGACCGGGCGTCAGGTGGCGGAGGTCCAGGCGTTGGACCTGTCCGTGTCGCCAACGATCCTCCGTTCAGTTGCCCCTCCGACCATACCCGCCGCGCCATCGACGCCACGTCCAACGGCAGGTGCTCAGAAGCTCTCCGATTTCGCCGGGCTCGTGTTCTTCCCGCTGTTCGCCGTGTCGGTCGTGGAAGCAGCCCGCTGGTTGTGGCGACGGGACTCGTGGCGGGTCACGTGGAACGTTGTGACCCACGTGTCGGTCTTCGTTGGCGTCGTGCTCGTGGCGATCGAGACTTGGCAGAGAAGCAAGGCTCCGATCTCAACATCATCGGTACGGCCAGGATAAACGCAGGCCCGATGACAAGGCACTGCTCAAGGCAGCGGTCGTGACCTCACGCACCCGGCTCACTCGCCAGGCTGCCTTCGTCAGCGTCGTGCAGTACCCAGAACGCATCGTGTTCTCGCCATGGCGGAGACACCCACCGGGCGGCTGCACAGGCCGCACCGACGATCCCGTCCTCGAAGAATCCGACGCCGACCCAGCCCGCCTCGGAGCCCAACTGCGAGACGCTCTCCGGATCTCCGAGGGCCTTCCACGCGGCTGACGCGGCCGGCCGACAACACAACTATCGCTGGCATCCCACCCGCCCCACGACATCTACCATCACGTCGTCAGGTTCGCCACCGGTCCGAGCAACTGGTCCAGCAACTCGCCTGACCCCAGCCCTCGTGGGGTCGGACCAGTTGATCTCTTGGCTGCTAAACCGCTCTGCGAGCCGATGCACTGAAGCGCGAATGGCTCGGAGCCGGGACGCGCGGGCGGGCGTCAGACCGGCGTGTACGGGTTGCGGGTCTGCAAGAGTTCGCGGAGACGTCGCACCGGATGGCTGGGTGGGAGCCCGACTTCGGGTCCGTCGGGTGGCCACACGAACAGCCCTCGTAGGTTGTACGCCACCTGGTAGAGCAACAACCGCTGGTCCAGGTCCGCGCCATCGAACAACCGGGGGCACGCGTCGCGCAACCAGTTGACGACAACCAATTGTCTTCGCGGGTCGTCGCTCTCGGTCCACACCAGCCACGGCAGCAGTTCCAGGTCCGGCGGACCGAATCGTGCCCATTCGAAGTCGAGCATCGCCGTCACGGTCCCGTCGTCGACGAGCAGGTTCCCCGGTGATGCGTC
>JAHFUU010000184.1 GCA_023264915.1 Microthrixaceae bacterium
GAGAACGCGTCGACCGGCACGTTGTTCAACAAGATGTCGACCTTGACCAGGTTGGCCTTGCCATAGCCGTCCGGCTCGTAGTCGAGGCTGGCGTAGCCCTGCGTGCGGCTCTTGAGCTGATCGAAGAAGTCGATTACGACCTCGGCCAGAGGCAGCCGGTAGACGAGCTCCATCCGCTCGGGCGAGAGGTACTCGAGCTTGCGCATCTCGCCTCGCCTGTTCTGGCACAGCTCCATCAGCGACCCGGTGTAGCCGGTGGGGCTGAGGATGGTGCACATCAGGTAGGGCTCCTCGATCGCTTCGATCTCACCGCCGGGGGGCATGTCAGAGGGGTTGTCGATCACGACCTCGTCACCACCGGTGCGGCGCACGAGGTACTCGACCGACGGGGCCGTAGCGATCAGGCTCAGGTCGAACTCGCGCTCGAGCCGCTCGCGGATTATCTCCATGTGCAACAGGCCGAGGAACCCGCAGCGGAACCCGAAGCCCAAGGCGCCAGAGGTCTCAGGCGTGAAGGTGAAGCTCGAGTCGTTCAGCTGGAGCTTGTCGAGAGCCTCACGGAGCGCGGGGAAGTCGTCGCCGTCGACGGGGTAGATGCCGCAGAACACCATCGGCTTGGGCTCGCGATAGCCCTCGAGGGCTTCACCGGGCCGGCTCCTCTCGGTGATCGTCTCGCCGGATCGGGCCTCGCCGACGTCCTTGATCCCGGCGATGAGGTACCCGACCTCGCCCGGACCGAGAGTCGCGACAGGCGTCGGCGATGGTGACCGCACACCAACCTCGTCCGCGTCGTGGACCACCCCCGCCTGGATGAACTGGAGCTTGGCACCGGTTGTCAAACGGCCATTGACAACACGGACGGAGCTGACCACACCCCGGTACTGGTCGAAGTGAGAGTCGAAGATCAGTGCCTGAAGGGGCGCGTCGGGATCACCGGTGGGAGCCGGTACGCGCTCGATCACGGCGTCGATCAGCTCAGCCACACCCTCGCCGGTCTTCGCGCTGATGTGGAGTATCTCGGCTGCCGGTATGCCGAGGACCTTCTCGATCTCGTCGGCATAGCGGTCAGGGTCCGCCGCCGGAAGGTCGATCTTGTTCAGCGCGGCGACGATCTCGAGGTCGTGGTCAAGGGCCAGGTAGCAGTTGGCGAGCGTCTGGGCCTCGATCCCCTGTGACGCGTCGACCAGCAGGATCGCACCCTCACATGCCGCGAGCGACCTTGACACCTCGTAACCGAAGTCGACGTGGCCGGGTGTGTCGATCAGGTTCAAGACATTGTCGCGGTACTCGAGGCGCACCGATTGGAGCTTGATCGTGATGCCCCGCTCGCGCTCGAGATCCATCGAGTCCAGGTACTGGGCCCGCATGTCGCGCGCATCGACCGCCCCGGTCATCTCGAGGATTCGATCAGCCAGCGTCGACTTGCCGTGATCGATGTGGGCGATGATGCAGAGGTTGCGAAGGCGCTCGGTATCCAAGATCTGCTCGCGAAGGCGTCGAGGTCGGGCTCCCGGCGCGGACGGCATCTCGGCCGCACCGCTGGAGCCAGGCAAGGGTAGCTACAGCCCAGGGCGATTCCCGAACCTACCTTCGGGCCCGCGGGCGGAGCCGGTGCCCTTCCGGCTCGCGGCAGCCCCGAGGAGATGGGCCTCGACCATCCCCTGACACCCAGACGGCTCGGGGCGGGCCAGGGCCGCAATCCTCAGCGGAGTGCCCGGCAGTTCGATCCTGGCAGCCGTGGGTTGGCCCACGATCCCCTATCGATCCCGGAGGGATCGGGCCGCGGAGCTGAGCAGGCGGTCATAGGTCTCCAGCGTCATGTCGATGACTGTTCGCTGATCGAAGTCCCGCCTGGCCTTGGCCGCGGCCGCGGCGCCGAGGCTGCGGCGGCGATCGGGGTCGATCGCAAGCTCGAAGATTGCGGAGGCCAGCGCCGGCGCGTCCCTGGGGGGCACGAGGGTCCCGGTACGGCCGTGCTCCACCACCTGCCGGCAGCCACGGACATCGGTTGCGATGACCGGCAGCCCGCAGGCTGCTGCCTCCATCGCCGAGCGGGGGAAGCCCTCCCGATGGGAGGCGAGCACATAGATGTCCATCCCGGCATACAGCCGCTCGACGTCCTGGCGCTGGCCCATCAACAGGACCCCTTGGGATCGGGCCTCCTCTCGCTCGGCGGTCGTGATCGAATCGGCCTTGGCCGGGTCGTCGGGACCGACAACGACGAAGCGGACCTGGCGTGAGCGGGCACGCAGCTCAGCAGCCGCTGCGAAGACCTCCCTGTAGCCCTTCTCGGTGACCAGGCGGCCAACGGCGCCCACCACGACCTGGCCGTCGGTGACACCCCACTCGTCGCGGACGGCCTTGCGCGCGAGATCGCGGTCCTCGCCGCCGGGAACGAAGCGATCAAGGTCGACGCCGTTGCTCAAGAGGGCGAGCTTGTCGCGGCTCACGCCCAGCTTCTCGAGGGTCCGGAGATCCTCGATGCTCTGCACCAGCTCGGCGTCAGAGCATCCGGCAGCCATGCGCTCGAGCGCATAGACGATCGCACGGCGAGCCAGCCTGTCCTCTCGCGTGGCATACAGGCCGTGCTGGGTGTTGACCACGACGGGGACACCAGCGGATCGGGCGGCGAGCCTCCCGTAGACGCCGGGCTTTGGGTTGTGGGTGTGGACGATGTCAGGCCGCAAGCGCGCGAAGAGCCGGCGCAGCTCGAACAGCGCGGCCGCGTCGTGGGTCGGCGCGAGCGACCGTGTCGCATGCATCACTGCCACATGGGGGATCCCCGCCGCCTCTATGGCGGCCACGTGCGGGCCGGGCGCCGACAACCCGATCACCTCATAGCCGGCCTCTGTGAAGGCAAGCAGCTGTGGCTTCAAGAGCCAGTCCAGGCTCATGTCGGTGGTCGTGAGATGGACGACCCGGGGCCTCGACCTGACGCCGCGGCCCGCATGCTGGCCAGGAGCCATCTAGGCGCTCTTGGTCCGGTACCGGACCTTGTTGAGGGCCCTGCGCATCGCGTCCTCGGCCCGCAGCCCTCCTGAGGCCTTGCGGGCGAACCACTCCATGCCATCTGAGATCTGCACGGGTGACCGCATGAGCCTGTAGGGGTCGGTTCGGCCGTAGGGATTGGGCTTCGTGCCCGCGAGGGCCGCCGATGCGAACCTGGCCTTCACCTCGCGGGCGGCCTCGGGCGAGCCATCCACCGCCTTGGGGTACGCGAAGTGCGCTGGCGCTGCACCCAGGTGCTCGCCGATGAGATCGATCGAGCGGTCAAGCTCGTCCCGCACGGCAGCCGCGCCGGCGCGGTCCAGCAGGGCGTGGGTGTGGGTGTGTGAGCCGACGGTGACGAGCCCTGTGGTGGTGCAGTCAGCCAGCGCTGACCAGCTGAGGGGCCTGCCCTGGTCTGGGAACATGCGCTGGGACTCGACGAAGCTGGTGGCCACGAAGAGCGTCACCGGCACCTTGTGGCGCTCGAGCACAGGCATCGCGTCCGAGGCGAAATCAGCTGTCCCATCGTCGAAGGTGACCGCGACCTCACCACCTGGCACACGACGACCGGCGCCGCCGTCACCGGGCGAGCCGTCCCCGGGCGAGCCGTGGCCGGGCGAGCCGTGGCCGGAGACCGTGCGGGAACCACCTTGCGCGGCGGTACGCGTGTCCTCGCAACGCCCGGTGAGGCGCGCGAGGGCCTCGTCGAGGGAGACCACCTCGTGCCTGGCACACAGGTGCTCGATCTGGCGCTCGAACAACTCGGTCGGGAGGTCGACCTCGACCGGGGTGTGCCTTCCGACCCGGTGGTAGATGAGCACCGTGACACCGGCTGCCGGACGCGCGACGACGTCGAGTGCTGACGCAGCAAGCTTGAAGGTGTGCCTTGTCACGCTCACGCAGGACCTGTCTCCTCTGGGATCAGACGCAGCTGATTCTACGCTGGCTCCCTTGGCACCCAGGCCTGGCGACGAGGTCCCTGTGCACCTGGTTGTGGCCGCCTTTGCTTCTGATGGCGGTGCCGCTATTGTGGCGTGCCCGTCCTGGCCGGCGATTGCCGGTCCCGATCAACAGGTATCACCAGCCCGTGGCCAACATCAAGAGCCAGATGAAGCGCAACCGCCAGAACGAGGTGCGGCGCCTCCGCAACAAGTCCGTGCGGTCCGAGCTCAAGACCCGGGTCAAGAACGCTGTGGTCGACGCAACCGAAGGCGACGACCGGACAGGCGACTCCGTGCGGCAGGCCGTCAAGCGGATCGACAAAGCTGCGGCCAAGGGCGTGATCCACAAGAACGAGGCAGCTCGACGCAAGTCACGCCTGATGAAGCGGGTCGCAGAGCTCGAAGCGGGCTGACAGCCCCGGCGCCGGCACCCCGACGCCACGACTGATCGAGCGTGCCGTTGCCGCCATGTCCCGGGGTGAGCGTCCCGCCTCTGCGATCGAGCTGGGCCGTTCGGCCATGTCCCGGGGTGAGCCTTTCACCTCAGCGCCGGCTCCTGCTCGCGAGCCGGGCGACGAGCATCTCCATCACCACCTCGTTCGGCAGGGCAGTCGCTCCTCGAAGATCCAGATCGGCATCGGCCAACAGCTCGGTCATCTCCCTCAAGCGCCCGGTGCCCAGCTTCATGGACTGCGCGAGCGCCTTCTTGGCGGGGAACGTCGAACCCTTCAGGTCAAGCAGCGCGGCGGCCTCGACCTCGTTCGTGGCGCCAGAACCGTCGAGGTGAACCATCCTGGTCACGTGCGCGGTCAGCGACGCCATGATCTGCAACGGGTGCAGGCCCGAGCCCAGCATGCGGGACAACCTGGTGAGGGCTGCCGGGGCATCACCCCTGTCGATGGCGTCTGTCAGCTCCCATGGCTTCACCGAGCCTTGCGCACCGAGATAGGGCTCCACCTCTTGCGCCCCGAGGTGGGCGCCCGGCCCGTACACCGCTTCGAGCACCGCCAGGATCCCGACGAGCCGTGAGGCGTCCTCGCCGATCTGTTCGGCAACCAGCTTCCGGGCGGCTGCGTCGAGGGACACGGGTGAGCCCTTGACCTGAGCATCGATCCAGGCGTTGAAGGCCTTCCCGGTGCCAGGTGAGGTTTCGATGATCGCCCCGCCAGCGGCCCGGATCGCGTCCAGGAGCTTCTTGGGAGGGCTGCCCGAGCGGACACTGGGGGACGGGTGGGGCTCCCATCCGAGCACCAGCGAGGTGGTGCCGAGCGGCTCTGCGATGTAGTCGACGAGGGCCGCCACATCGGCGGCCTTGGTGAAGCAACCGAGCTGGCGGCCGACGACGATCCTTCGGTCAGCCAGGAACGGCGGCGTCCGGGCCGCGTCGATGATGGGGCCCAGGGTGCGCTCGCCATCAGCTTCGAGCCGGGTCATGTCGAGCTCTTCGAGCATCAAGGAATGATCGCCGCCCCCAACCAGGCGGTCGGCGACCGCAACGACTGCCTCGGCGACCAGGATCGGGTCGTCACCGCGAACGAGATGGACCGCGGCTTCTGGCTTCACGTCGACCTTCATGGCCTTAGGAGCCCACTGGTTCGCCCAGCGCCCAGGGGCCACCCACAGCAGCCGGCCGCGTGCCCTTCACCAGAGGTCCTGACCTCTAGCGCCGCCGCTGATCTCATCCGGCCTCCAGGATGGCAGTGACGACATCCGCGACGCGCCGCGCAGCGCGCACGTCATGGGCGCGGATCACCCGGCACCCGAGCGAGATGCCAAGAGCGTGCGCCGCCATCGTGGCCTCGCCCGCGGTCTCGACGCCCACCGACGCGAGCCCCCAGAGGAACCGCTTGTGAGAGGCCGAGAGGAGCACCGGGTATCCGAGCCCCACGAGGTGATCTGACCGCCGCAACAGCTCGATCGACTGCGCCGGGGTCTTGCCGAGATCGAGCCCTGCGTCGACCATCA
>JAHFUU010000185.1 GCA_023264915.1 Microthrixaceae bacterium
TTCAAGAGCAGGCCTGACAGGCCAGCGCCACTGTTCAGGGAGTTCGTGGGCGCCGCCCTTGCGCGGGCCGAGGGCCGCAACCCGCATCTGTTGCAGGTCGAGAGGATCAGCTGAGCCAGCCCATGTTCGCGAAGCTGGGCGAACGGGTCCTCTACGAGGGCCGCATCATCTCATTGGCGATCGGGACCTTTGCCGCACCGGACGGGTCGTCCTTCGATCGAGATGTGGTCCACCACCCCGGCGCAGTCGGGGTCGTGCCCGTGCACGAAGATGGGACCGTGATTCTGGTTCGCCAGTACAGGGCTCCGCTGGACGCGGAGATCCTCGAGATCCCCGCGGGGATACGTGACGTCGATGGAGAGCCGCCGGAGCTGACAGCTGCACGGGAGCTTGCCGAGGAGGTCGGGATGCGAGCGGGCTCCACCGAGCTGTTGTGCCGCTTCCACAACTCCCCAGGGTTCAGCGATGAGGAGGTCTTCGTCTACCTCGCCCAGGGCCTGAGCGAAACCGAAGATGATCGCCAGGGGATCGAAGAGCAGCACCTCAGGATCGAACGCGTGAACCTATGGGATGTACCGTCCATGATCGCCAACGGCGAGATCACCGATGCGAAGACAATCATCGGACTCACACTCACCCTTGCAAGGTCCGGCCCTGTCGGCTGAGGGAGCTTTCGAGCTTCCCATCTCGGCAACTGACCTCTTGGTGTGGCTCGCTGCCGAGCGAGGTCGCTCGCCCAACACGATCGCGGCGTACCGGCGGGACTTGACCGAATACGGCCACTGGCTGGCAGGGCGGGGGGGCGGAATGGACCGAGCCGGCCCGGAGGACGTACGCGACTTCATCACATACCTGCGAGCAGACCGCGATCTCGCCCCGGCCTCGGTCAAGAGGGCCATCGTCTCCGTGCGGTCCTATCACGGCTTCTGCGTTCAGGAAGGCTATCGGGACTCTGACCCCTCAACCGATGTCGAGGTCCCCTCGGTTCCTTCCGGCCTCCCGAAGGCTCTCACGGAACCCGAGGTCGGTCGCCTGCTTGACGCCGTGGTTGGCGACGACCCCGTCGCTCGACGGGACAGGGCCATCCTCGAGGTGCTGTACGGGACGGGATGCCGCATCTCTGAGCTGGTCGGTCTGTCCCTGCAAGATGTCGATATGGATGCTGCGCTTGTGCGGCTGTTCGGAAAGGGATCCAAGGAAAGGGTTGTCCCGGTTGGCAGCTTCGCCATGGTCGCGCTGGTCAACTGGATCGACACCGGTGGGCGTCGACAGCTCACACCCCAGCGTTGGGCACGACGGGGTGACGCCGAGGCGATGTTCTTGAACCAGAGAGGAGGGCGCCTGACCCGCCAGGGCGCATCGGGAATACTCGCGCGACACGCGAGGACCGTCGGCCTGGACGGCAAGGTCTCGCCGCATGTCCTGCGCCATTCGTGCGCTACGCACATGCTCGATCACGGGGCCGACATCCGGGCTGTGCAGGAGCTGTTGGGACACGCGTCGATCAGCACGACTCAGGTCTACACGATGGTTTCCACTTCGCGGCTGTGGGCCGTCTATGACGCCGCCCATCCTCGGGCCCGCCAGCTGTAGCGGACCCCGAGGGACATCGGTGATCACGCCGCGAGGGTCCCGCCGCGTTAGCCTGAGAAGATGTCCCCGGAACCAGAGGTAGCTGGCGATGTTCGAGCAGCGCTCGAGGCAGAGCGCACGCAGCTCGAGAGCCAGCTTGACGAGCTCGACGTCTCCGAGGACAGCCGTACCTCCTTTGATGACAACTTCGCCGACAGCGGGCAGGTCGCTGCCGAGCAAGGCGAGGCCAAGGAGCTTGCCAACCGCCTGCGCGACCAGCTCGGCGATGTCCAGCGGGCCCTCGAGAAGCTCGAGAGCGACACCTACGGCCTATGTGAGGCCTGCGGCAGCCGCATCAGTGAGGCTCGGCTCGAGGCGATGCCCGCAGCGCGCTACTGCATCGATCACGCTGGTTGAAGGACCTGGGCCCGATGGTCCCAGCGTGCGCGGCGCCCGGTCATTCGACGTGGGCCGGGTGTGTTCCGGTGGCGCCAGGCAGGTAGCCCGAACCGTGAGGTTGGGGGGTCGCCCGCAGCGTGCGCAAGCGGTGCCTCGGGCGCACAGCAACTGGAGGTTCGGTGGCCCATGAGCCGCCCCTGGCATCTTGTCAAGAGGTTCTTCGGGATGCTCGTTCCGCTGGGTCCAACCCGCCGGCACGACGCGGAAGCAAGAGGTCAGCTGCTACCGGCTGAGATCGACCTCTGGGCCAGGATGAGTCGCCGCGATCGGCGGCATTCGGCAGCTGTTGCCCGGCGGGTCCGGGCCGAGCTCGGGGACGGGGTCGCCCGCGAGGTGTTGGCCGCCGCGCTGTTGCACGACGTCGGCAAGATCGATGCTGGGCTCGGAGCCTACGGGCGTGCGGTGGCCACGCTGTCAGGTGCGGCGGTCCGGCGCGACCCGGAGGTGATCAAGGCCTGGACGAGAACACGTGGCTTCACCCGCAAGGTGGGCTTGTACCTGCAACACCCCAAGCTCGGAGGTGACATCCTGGCGATGGCTGGCAGCGACGAGCTGACCGAGGCGTGGGCCCGCGAGCACCATCTGTCCCCGGATCAATGGTCACTGCCAGAAGACATCGGGCAGGTGCTCAAAGAATCAGACGATGACTGACCGCACAACGGCCGGGATAACGCCTGACGGGATTCCTTCCCGGACCGGCAAGGCGTGTGTGGGGGCCGTCGGGACAGTCGACCCCCCATCCTCTCGGGGCGTTGTGGGCGATCACACCTCGTTCCCCGCGAGCGGCCCGCTCGCTGCCGCTCACAGTTCACACAGGCAAGCCGCCCGGGTTGCCCGTCGTGAGTGTCCAGGTGTCCTGACCATCCGGGTCGGGCCAGTCGGACCAGACCGATCAGACCGACCGGTGTCTCGGCCGACACGCGCGCGCCGAGATGTGCACGAACCCCGGATCGACCTTCCCGTGAGCAAGTCGGCGTGCCCACGAGGACGGGAGCGCCTTCCACTCGGCTTCGGTGAGCGGTTCGGCCCTCTCGATGCTCAACCCGGCGCTCTCGTACAGCGGTGCCAGCTCCGAGCGCACGTGGGCCGTGTCGACCGGAGGCAGGTCGCGTATCTCGGCTGGTACGGGCTCGTCCCAGATGCCGGTACCGATCGTGATCTCGACGCAGGCGCCGGGCTTGGCAAGGCATCCGAGCGCAGCGAGAACCTCGCGTTCACCCCGGACCACCCCTCTGAGCAACGAGCCCCAAGGCAACAGGACATGAACCTCGTCGGCTTGGCCGGCGAGCTCAGAAGGCGCCCGCTCGATGTCGGTGCACACGAGCCACAGGTTGTCGATCCCCCCGCGAGCGGGCTTGCGGCCCGTCCTCCTGGCCACCTCGACCAGGCGGTCGCGGGCCGGGTCGATGCCCACGACGAGCCAACTGGGGTTGGCTCTGGCAAGCCGGTAGGCCCAGCGGGCATCACCAGTTCCGACGTCGACGACCACACGTCCGGCCTTGGCCAGGCGTCGCTTGACCTCTCCGGGTTCCAAAGGGATGTCCTCGTCGCCACGCAGCACGCGCACCGCGGCACTGTACCGGTGGCCGGCGATGGCTGATGAGGGAGGAGGCGGCCAGGTGTTGGTCCGCTTGAGATGCGCCGGACATCCCAACATCAGGGCAAGCCACGATTCGACCCTCGAGCTCGCTTCGGCAGAGGACATCACGACCCGGGCAACCTGTGTCGTGGGCGTGCGTGCACAGATCGTGGAGGGGACACCGTTTCAGATTGCAGGACCGGTGACCGTCACCCTTGATGCCGGGGGTGCGAGGCAGAGCTTCGCCGCTACAGCGAACCCCCTGCTCGACTCGGGTGCCGACGGGCTCGTGGTGCGCCGGAGCAGCGCACGCCTCGATGACACGCTTGCCACAGAGGCCCAGATCGCAGCATCAGACCTTGATCGTGTGATTGCCGAGACCATGCGCGACCCATGCTCGGTCCTGTCAGTGACCGTGCGCCGGGCGCCGGCACGTCACGATGGGCGCCCCCTGATCGTTGTTGGCGCCATCGGTGACCTGCTGGGATCAGTGGCTGGCGGATCGACGCGCTTGGCGGCTGAGCTGGCGGCGGCAGACGCGGTCGTGCCCGAGACCCACCGGGCCCGAAAGGCATTGAGAGACGTGCTCGGCAGGTTCCCGGCCCTGCCGGGTGGCGATGAGCTCGCGCGCAAGCTCGCGTCTTGCGAAGGTGGCAGAGCCAGCCTCGTCGCGGGCGAACGGGTTCTGGTCGTGGGGGCAGATGATCTGGTCGGCAGGACTGTGCCCGACCTGCTCGATGGTGTGGACCAGCCTTGCTGTGAAGCCTTCGGCATGCCGACAGCGGTGGCTGCGGGCGCCGTGTTGGGCGGCGCGTCCCCGCTCGCCGTCCTGCCCCCGCTCCGGGGGCGTTCGGACGTCGAAAGAGCAGCGAGCCTGGTGGTGGCTGGCGTTCGCATCGTGACCACCTGTTCCAGCAGGCGCGGTCAACAGATCCTTGACGAGCTGGGTGACCGGGCCGACCGCGCGGTCGTGGTGGTGGACCCGGGCGCACGGACCGAGGCCATCTCGCGTCACGAACGCGACGGCCTGGCTCATCTCTGGGCTGCGTCGAGGGGCGATCAGCTAGTGCTCGCCGTGGCAGGCAGGCAGTTGGCTGGCCCTCCCGCCGTGCCCGTCTCGATCATCGATGCTCTCATCGACCGAGGGGTAGCCCCGTCGGTCGTGGCCGGAGCACTGGCGGAGCAGCCAGGATGGTCGCGAAACCGGGCCTACGGCGCAGTCGGTCCACGCGGGAGCCCGGCGCGGAGTCAGCTCGTGATCAGCCCCAGCTTGTGCTTGACGTCGCGCAGCTTGGGCACGGCCAGCGCCCGTGCCTTGTCGGCGCCGGCCCCAAGGATCGCAATGGTTCCTTCGGGGTCTGCGGCCAGCTCGGCGTAGCGCTCCTGTATCGGACGGAGCAGCTCGACGACAGCATCGGCGGTGTCAGCCTTGAGGGGCCCGTACCGGGTGTAGCGAGATGCAAGGGACTCGGGTGGTTCGCCGACGCATGCACCGAGGATCGACAGCAGGTTCGAGACGCCAGGCTTTGCGGCGGGGTCATAGCGGACCTCGGTCTCGGTGTCGGTGACCGCTCGCTTGACCTTCTTGGTGACCAGCTCTGGGGGATCCAACAGGTCGATCGTGCCCTGGGGCGAGTCGACCGATTTGGACATCTTGCTCGTCGGGTGCTGGAGGTCCATGATCCGAGCACCGGTCTTTGGGATCGCGGCCTCGGGTATCACGAAGGTGTCGCCACAGCGCTTGTTGAAGCGGATCGCCAGATCGCGTGTCAGCTCGAGATGCTGGCGCTGGTCGTCACCCACAGGCACCCGGTCGGCGTCATAGAGCAAGATGTCAGCAGCCATGAGCGCTGGGTAGGTGAAGAAACCGGCAGAGACGAACTCAGCTGACTCGGACTTGTCCTTGAACTGGGTCATGCGGCGTAGCTCGCCGAACGCGGCAGTGCACTCCATGATCCAGGCGAGCTCGACGTGTTCGTGCACGGTGCTCTGGATGAACAGGATCGATACCTCGGGGTCGATCCCGACAGCGATGAGCAGCTGTGCAAGCTGCAGGGTGGTCTCGCGCAATGCGGCCGGGTCTTGCGGGACGGTCAGGGCGTGGAGGTCGACCACGCAGTACAGGGAGTCGTTCTCGTGCTGGTCGCTCACCCAGTGCACCAGCGCGCCGAGCAGGTTCCCGAGCTGGACCGATCCGGTGGGCTTGATGCCCGAGAAGACGCGTGGCATGGCGAGATCGTACC
>JAHFUU010000186.1 GCA_023264915.1 Microthrixaceae bacterium
CGGTCCGTCTCCGCAACCGGATCATCAAGGCGGCGACCTTCGAGGGCGTCATGCCCAAAGGGGCGGTGACCGAGGACCTCGTCGAGTTCCACGCGAGGGTGGCACGCGGGGGTGCGGCAATGACGACCGTCGCGTACTGCGCTGTCTCCAAGGGTGGCCGGGTGAACCGCAACACGTTGGTCTTCGGCGAGGACCTCGTCACGGACCTGACCCGGTTGACCGACGCTGTGCACGCCGAGGGAGCCGCTGCGTCGGCACAGCTGGGCCATGCCGGCCTGGTCAGCAACGCCCACACCAAGCATGACCCGACGTTCGCACCTTCGGGCCGGTTCAGCGCCCCAGCGATGGGATGGGTCAGAGCCGCCACGAAGGCCCAGCTCGAGGACACGGTCCGTGACTTCGAGAGGGCCGCCAGAGTCGCCGAGGCGGCTGGCTTCGACGCCATCGAGATCCATCTCGGGCACAACTACCTGCTGAGCTCCTTCATGAGCCCGAACCTGAACCATCGCCACGACGACCTCGGGGGCAGCATCGAGAACCGGTCACGGTTCCCCCGTAGGGTCATCGAGGCTGTCCGCAACACGGTCGGGGACAGGCTGGCGGTGATCGCCAAGTTCAACATGGCCGACGGTGTGCCGAACGGGCTCTGGCTGGACGAGAGCCTCGGGTTCGCTCAGCTCATCGAGTCTGACGGCCACCTCGATGCGCTCGAGCTGACCGGGGGCAGCTCGATCCTCAACGGCATGTACTTCTTCCGGGGGGACGTTCCCCTCAAGGAGTTCGCTGCAACTCAGCCCTGGTTCGTGGCCCAAGGCCTGAAGGTCTACGGGCGGAAGCTGTTCCCCAAGTATCCCTTCGAGGAAGGCTTCTTCTTGCCCTTCGCGCGCCAGTTCCGCGCGGCATTGGGCATGCCGCTGATCCTGCTGGGGGGGATCAACCAGCTCGACACGATCGAGGCAGCCATGGACGAAGGCTTCGAGCTCGTGGCCATGGCACGCGCCTTGCTGCGCGAACCAGATCTGGTCAACACGCTCGCCGCGGGGGCGCGGTCAGCGGGGCTGTGCGTGCACTGCAACAAGTGCCTGCCAACGATCTACCAGGGGACCCGCTGCGTGCTTGCTCCGGTCGCCCGGTGAGATGAACCAGGGATAGGACGGATTCGGGATGAGCGCCGAGGATGAAGTGGGCCTGCCCCCGACGCCGGACGAGGACCTTCTGAGCGGTGTCGGTCCCACTCGCAGGGTCCAGGCGACAGGCGAGAGCGAACGGATCGCAGCGATAGCCTCCGAGGTGGCGAGGGGCTTCGAAGCTCTCGATGGCGTGCACAAGGCGGTGTCCATCTTCGGTTCGGCGCGCACGCCCGAGTCTGCACCTGACTACGAGCTCGCACGGGCCACGGCGCGGCTGCTCGGCGAGCACGGCTTCACGATCATCACCGGCGGCGGTCCCGGGATCATGGAGGCCGCCAACCTGGGTGCGCGCGACGCCGGTGTGCTCTCGGTCGGGCTGAACATCGACCTGCCGGTCGACCAGCCGACGAACCCGTATGTGGATCTCCGCCTGCGGTTCAACCACTTCTTCATCCGCAAGCTGATGTTCGTCAGGTACGCATCCGCCTTCGTGGTCTTTCCTGGCGGCCTCGGCACCCTCGATGAGATGTTCGAGGCGCTGACGCTCATCCAGACCGGCAAGGTCCGTCACTTCCCGGTCGTGCTCATGGGGGTCGACTTCTGGTCGGGCTTGATGGCCTGGGGCGACCAGGAGCTGCTGGCCGGAGGCAAGGTCGACCGTGCGGATCTGGGGCTGCTGCACACCGTCGACCGGCCCGACGGAGCGGTCGCGATCATTGAGGCCGGTCACCGCCGCCAGGTCGGGGAGTCCGCCGGGATCCCCTCAGCCGGTCCTGCGCCCCAGGGATGATCGACGGTGGGGGCGCACGGGGGCAGGGCCCGCGGTGTCTGCACGGTGACTATCAACGGGTCAGGGAACGCCGGAGCGCGACGACGGCGAGAGTGCCGAGAACGGCCGCGTAGAGACCGAGGACCAACACCGAGCCAGCTATGCCGCCGAGACCCTCGCCGTTGTAGATGAGCCCGACGAAGCCGTCCATGGCCCAGGCCTGCGGTGTGAGGTGGCCGATGGTCCGCAGGGGTGCGGGCACGACATCCAGGGGCCACATGCACCCTCCGAGCATGCCCATCCCGATGGCCACCGGGATCCCCACAGCTGAGGTCTGCTCGGGCGTCCGAGCTATCGACCCCACCAGCAAGCCAGCACTCGCGCCAACCATCGCATAGACGGCCACGAGAACGGTCACCCCGAGCGGCTGGCCCCAGGTGACCGAGAAGAACGTGGTGCCGATGGCTATGACAAGAGCGGCCTGGAACAGGGCGATGAGGTAGCGGTTGACGCCGGTGCCGACCAGGATCGTCGATGGTGTGATGGGAGCCGAGAGCATGCGCCTGGTCACGCCGAGCCTCCGCCTCTCGACGAGACCCCCACCGCTTGCGAGCGATGTGATGAAGACGAACAGCACGAGGTTCGACGGGGCTGTGTATGAGAACTGGTTGTCGTTCGCCGGCGCTGCCTTCCCTATGGTCCGGCGCTGCACGTCGACCTGTTGCATCTTCTGGCTTGCCGCGGCCACAGCGCTGCCGGCATCGACCGCCGGACCCAGCTGCTCGCGGACGAACGCGAGCGCGGCGTAGTGGGCGCCCACCTGGTCAGCTGCGCTCTGGATCACGGTCTGCGCAGCCTGGCCGCCACCCTGGGACTGGGGGACCAGCAGCTTGAACGCTGCTGGGCGACCGCTTGCCGCCGCGGCTGACAGACCTGGTGGCAGAACCAGGCCTGCGGTCTGAGCCTGGGTCCGGATGTCACGTTGGAGCGTCTCGAGGTCGGTGTAGGTGGTCAGATCGGCGACGCCGGTTGAGCTGAGGCGGGCGGTCAGCTCCCTCGCGACGTCACCGCCGTCCTGGTCGAGCACCCCGATGGGCATGTGCCGCGGTCCCGTGCCGATGGTGGTCCCGATGACGATGATGATGAGCACCGGAAGCACCAGGATCGAGAACAGTGCGATGCGGTCATGGAAGAGGCGCCGGAAGTCGACCGCGGTGATGGCACGAACGGCACCGGCTGCTGAGGGGCGTGATCCGGACCGCCGCGTCAACTGAGGACCCTCCGCCGCACGCGCCGCAGGCCCACGAGCCCGCATACGATCCCGATCGCCACCATGACTCCGATGGCTGGCGCCACCTCGGTGATCGTCGCGCCTGCCGCGCCGATCTGGGTGAAGGAGCGCAGCGCCCACCCGTTGGGGGTCAGCAGGGACAGGCGGCTCAACAGGTCTGGAAGGCTGCCGGGCTGGAGGAAGTTGCCACCGAGCAGGGCCAGCACGAAGGCCACCATGCTGGTGAGCCCCTCGGCTTGCGCGTCGGTCCGAGCAAAGCCCGTCAGCAGCATGCTGATTCCGGTGGTTGCGATGACCACCGCGACGATCACGCCGAGCACTGCGATCGGGTTGCCCCACCGCGCACCGAATGCGACCGATGTGAGCGCCCAGATCACGATCAGGCTCGCCAATCCGAGCACGAGCACGCCTGCTGTCTTGCCAAGGATGATGCTGGTGTCGCTGACAGGCGCAGCGCGGACCCGTTGCAAGGTTCCCTCGCGGCGTTCTGTGATGAGGCTTCGAGCGCCTGCACCGATCGTGAAGAACAAGAACAGCATGCCCATCGACGGAGCGAAGTAGGCCACAGGGCTGTACAGGTCGCTCACGTCCCCGACCTCGACCTGGAGGGGTATCTGCACGCGCTGGCCACCGGACACGATCTGCTGTGCCTTGGCCGGGTCACCGGAGCCGCTCGCGGACAGCGCTGCAGAGATGGCGAGCCTGCTGGCATCGATCTGGGCCGCGACACGCCGTGCTATCGAGGTGGCGACATCAGCTGTGATCCGCTTGTCAGCGTCGAACACCACGCCGACTGGCTGTGGCGTCGCCGACGCGATCGACGCCCCGAAACCGGCGGGGAGCACTATCGCCGCATCTATCGCCTTGGATGAGATCTGCTGGTCCACGGCTGCGGGATCGACCGGCACGAACCGAACCGGCGAATCGCCGGGAGGTTGCTTGGTGAACCCGTCGACGATCTGCTGGCTCGTGGCGCTGTCATCCGCGCTTGCGACCCCGATCGTGGCCGAGAACCGGAAACCTCCAGAGAAGGACATCCCCACGACCAGAGCGAACAGGATCGGTGCCGCGAAGCCTTGGATGTAGAGGGTCCGGTCACGAAGCCGCCGCCTCAGGTCCGTGCCGGCGATGGCGAGGATGGCATGGGTGTCAGCCACGACAGGCCCGGCCCTTCAGTCCCGGAGCGCCTTGCCCGTGAGGTGCAAGAAGACGGTTTCCAGGTCGGGCTCGGACACCTCTATCGCCGTGATGGACACATCGAGGCTCTCGGCGGCCTCGACCACCGGAACCAGGGCGCGCGCGCTGTCAGAGACGCTGAGGTCCATGCCTTCAGGTGTGATGCTCGCCTCGGACACGCCATCGAGGCGACGGCACCGGTCAGCGAGGGTCGCCAGGTCACCTGTCGCCCCGACTCGTACGTGCGCGTTCTCGCCGATCATGTCGACAAGCTCGCGGCGCGTACCTTCGGCGATGAGAGCCCCTTGGTCGATGATCCCGACCCGGTCGCAGAGCCGCTCGGCCTCTTCCATGTAGTGGGTGGTGTAGAGCACCGACAGCCCCTCTCCACCGAGCACCTCGATGCTCTCGAGGATGGCGTTGCGGCTCTGGGGATCGACGCCGACAGTCGGTTCGTCAAGGATCAGCAGGCGTGGCCTGTGGAGGAGACCCGCGGCGATGTTGCAGCGCCTCTTCATGCCACCCGAATAGCTCTCGATCCGCTCGTCGGCACGTTCCGCGAGCCCGACCGTGTCGAGAACCTCTTCGATCCGATGTTGCAGGTCGCGCTTGGGGATGCCTTGCAGCCGCCCGAAGAAGCGCAGGTTCTCGCGGGCGCTCAGGTCGGGGTAGAGCGCGATGTCTTGAGGCACCAGGCCGATCTCGGCCTTGGCGTCGACCGCCCCCGGTCCGACACGGTGACCCGCTACCGTGACGTCACCGCCGTCGGCGACCAGAAGCCCGGCGATGATCGAGATCGTGGTGGTCTTGCCCGCTCCGTTGGGCCCGAGCAAGCCGTAGGTCTCACCGCGCGCTATCTCGAAGCTCACGTCGTTGACCGCGACGCGGTCTCCGAAGCGCTTCACCGCGTGGCGACAACGAACCGCAGGCTCACCTGTCGGTGGGCTGGCGTGATCTGCCTCGTCTCTGGTGGTGGCTGGCAAGGCGATCCCCCTGCTGTGGGCAGCGGTCCGAGAGCTCTGCACGGGAGCGGACCGTGGCGACGGCGAACGCAAGGTTACTGACGTTCGGCCCTGGCGACGGAACGTCGCGCCCGGTGCACTGCTGAGGTGCCCACAAGGTCGGCATCGACGAGCTCAGCGGGTTCGGATCGGCCGCGCGGAACGGATAGGTTCGATGTCTGAGACCGACAGCCACGGCCTCGAGGTCCTGACCCGCGAGGAGTGCTTGCACCTGTTGGGCTCGGTATCGATCGCCCGCATCGGGATCACGAGCTCGGCCCTGCCGGTCGTCTTGCCGGTCAACGTGGTGCTCGCAACGCTCACACCTGGTCGAGGTCCGGAGCTCGTGGTGAGAAGCGTCCGGGGCACCAAGCTGACAGCAGCCATCGTCGGCGCGGTGGTCGCCATCGAAGCTGACGACATCGAGCCTCTGTCGCACTCGGGATGGAGCGTCCTGGTCAGGGGAACATCTC
>JAHFUU010000187.1 GCA_023264915.1 Microthrixaceae bacterium
CGTTGGCGTGACCTGCGCTCTGCTCCCTGGCGGCCCTGATGCTCGCGGGGTCGGGGTCGACCCCGATGACGCTGCCGGCCCGGGCGGCGAGCTGGAGCGCGAGCATCCCGTCACCGCAACCGATGTCCAGCGCAGTGCGGCACCGTTGCGGCATCGACGCGAGGACGAACCGGTGGTACGCGATGTTGTGGTTCCACCGTGGGGTTGTGCGAGCTGGCATGAGGCCTTGTGCGGCAGGTGCCGGTCAGATCGGCGTCGGGCCTTGGGCCGACCCCGGGCGAATCGTAACGGGCGACGCGAGACAGGGGAAGGTCGCCCGGGCGCCTGGCCTCCGGCGGGTCGGTCCCCGTTGCATCTCCAACGCGGAACACTCATGGCTGGAGCGGCCGGGCCCTGACCTCCCCATGCCGGCCGGTCACCTCGGGCATCACCGGTCACCTCGGGTATGTCGAGATCTCGGTGGCCTTCACGGCGATCCACACGTCCTGGCCCTCGGTGAGGCCGAGGTCGGCGAGCGCGCCCGCGGTGATCTCGCCGACCAGGGGGACCGGACCCGCGGTACGGACTCGGACACGGTCGCCGAGGAGATCGAAGCTCTCGATGCGCGCGGGCCACTGGTTCCGCGGGCTGCCCGAGGGCTGGGTCGTGTACACGGCTACGGCGTGAGGGTGCACCAGCGCGAGCACGGCGCCTTCAGCCGCCTCGGCGAGGCTGATCGTTGCGCCTGTCTCGTCCAGGGCGACAGAGTGGCCATGTGCTGTTCCGCTGAGGAGGTTCAGCCCCAGGAGGTCAGCGACATAGCGCGACTTGGGCCGGACCGTGAGATCGATGATCGGCCCGGCCTGGGTGACTGCTCCGTCGCCGAGGACCACGACCTGAGAGGCGAGCGCGAACGCATCGACGGGGTCGTGGGTGACCATGACGGTCGAGCCACCGAACTCGTCGAGGATCTGGCGCAGGTCCCGGCGGACCACCGACCGTGTTCCTGCGTCCAGCGCGGCCAGCGGCTCGTCGAGCAGCAACAGGTCGGGTTCGGTCGCAAGGGCGCGCGCAAGGGCAACTCGTTGGGCCTGCCCACCGGAGAGCCGCCGGGGCTTCTCGGCCTCCTTGGGGCCCAGGTCGAAACGGTCCAGCCACTCAGCGGCCTGGCGCCGAGCCTCGCGGCGGCTGTGGCCCCGGGCTCTTAGCCCGAAGGCGACGTTGTCCAAGGCGCTCAGGTGGGGGAAAAGCAGGTAGTCCTGAAAGACCAGCGACACGCCGCGCCGTTCTGGGGTCAGGGAGATGCGCCGCTCGGGGTCCTCGATGACCCTGTCCTGGATCGATACCCTGCCCGCGTCGAGGGGAACCAGGCCGGCCAGAGCCGACAGGGTGGTCGACTTACCAGAGCCGTTCGGGCCGAGCAGGGCTACGACTTGCCCACCGCTGGCTTCGAGTCGCACGTCGAGGTGGAAGTCCCCGCGCGACACGCTGATGTGCGCCTCGAGTGTCATGCGCGCCGCAACCACCGGTCACGCAGTGCGACGAGCACCGCGAGCGACACTGCCAGCAGCACGAGGCTCAAAGCGGCGGCGGTGTCGGGCCTGTTGTCCATCAACAGGTAGACGGTAAGGGGAAGGGTCTGGGTCTTGCCTTCGATGTTGCCGGCGAAGGTGATGGTTGCGCCGAACTCACCGAGTGCGCGGGCCCAGGACAACACGGCACCTGCTGCGACAGCTGGCATCACCAGTGGAAGGGTCACGCGGAAGAACGTTCGCCAGCTGCCGGCACCAAGCGTGGCCGCAACGTCTTCGAACCGGGTGTCCATCGAGCGAAGCGCTGCCTCGACTGTGATGACGAAGAACGGAAGCGCGACGAACGTCTCGGCGAGGACCGTACCGGCGGTCGAGAAGGTGAGCTGGATGCCGAACCGGTCAAACAGGAGCGAGCCGACACTTGACTGCTTGCTGAAGGCGGACAGCAGAGCGACACCGCCGACCACAGGAGGGAGCACCAGTGGCAACAGGACCAGCGCCCGGATGAACGCCTTGCCCGGGAACGAGACCCGGGCCAGCGTCCAGGCAAGCGGGAGGCCCAGCATCACCGACAGCCCAGTGGCCGACAGCGAGCAGATCACTGACAGCCGGAGCGCGCTGAGTGCCTCGGGCGTGGACAGGTCGCCAGGCAGGGTGCCCCACGAAGCCCGCTGCAAGAGGCCCGCAAGCGGCAGAGCGAACAGGGCCACAGCGCTCGCGGCGACGATCACGACGACAAGGGGTGGCCTGCGTCCCGACGGCGTCACCGGCTTGGGCCAGCCTCGACGGGCAGGAATCCGGCCCCGGCCAGCTTCGCCTGGCCGGCAGGGCTCAACACGTAGTCCACGAACGCCTGGGCGGCGGACCGGTTGGCCGCCGAGCTCAGAACAGCGATCGAGTAGGTGGCGACCTCGTTGTCGGCATCGGGGATCGGGACGGCCTCGACCTGGTCACCCGAGACGTCGGTGACATAGACGATGCCAGCATCGGCGTCGCCGTTCGCGACTGCCCCCAGGGCGGCCTTCACGTTGTGGCCGCGGGTGATCCTCTCTGGCGGGATCGTGACACCCGCCGAGCGCAGGATCTTGTCTGCGTACCTCCCACATGGCACGTCACTGCCGCAAAGCGAGACCGTCGCGGAGCCCGCCAGGTCCGCAAGGGACTTGATGTGGGTGGGGTTGCCCTTCTTGACCACGATCGTGAGCTTGTTGCGGGCGAACACGGCCGGGTCACCGGCCAGCTCGTTTGCATCGCGGACCCTGTCCATGCTCTCGGTGTCTGCTGACGCGAACGAGTCCGCTGGCGCCCCGCCGAGGATCTGCTTGGCGAGTGTGCCCGAGGAATCGAAGTTGAACCTCACCTCGCTCACAGCGGGGTTTGCAGCCTTGAAGTCCTGGCCGATCTTCGGGAACACATCAGCGAGAGAGGTGGCCGCGGAGACCGTGATCGTGCCGGACACGGTGCCGATGGCTTGAGCGCTGCCCTTCGGTCCCGAGGCATCCGGGGTCGACGTCGAGTCCCGGGCCTGCCCGGCGGAGCGCTCGCCGGTCGACCCGCAGGCGCCTGCAGCGAGTGTGACGCACACGCTGACGAGTGCCATCAGGGCCACGTGTCGCCACCCGGCGAACGGCCTCGCCGATCTGGTTGGGGCCAGGGCCCCGCCCCGACCCGACGAGGCCTGTGACTGGCTGGGGACGGTGGACGGCTCGTCCTGTCGGGCGACCGCGGGCACTGGCACCTGGCCGCGTGGGTGGCACCCTCGTTGTCGATCACGGTTCTCGACGGCAAGCTCGACGGCAAGCTCGATGTCGTGCCTCGGTGAGCCGTTGCACTGCCTGTCTTGGATCCTGCTTCGGGCAGAGGCCGGCTCGCGATCCACGTGTTCCAACCTCAGGGCACCTAGCGGGGGATCTCGACGATGACGTTGGTGGCCTTCACCGCCGCGGTTGCGAGGTCACCGACTTGGAGATCGAGCTCGTCGATGGCCTCGCGGGTCATCAGCGAGACGATCCTGTATGGAGGGGCGTGGATCTCGACGACCGCGGTGATCTTGTCGCTTTGTATTCGGGTCACGATCCCGGTGAGCCGGTTGCGTGCTGATTGGCCGAAGACCGAGGTCGGCTCGAACGCCTTGTCCTGCTCGCGCAGGTGGCGTGCAAGCTCCTTGCCGTCGATGCTGCGATGCCCCCCCTTGGTTCGGTTGGACTGCAGCCGGCCTTCGTCGCACCATCGCCGCACCGTGTCGGCGCTGACCCCCATCAGCTCGGCCACCTCAGCAGGGGCGTACCTTGCCATGCCGCCAACCTAATGCCCTAGATCTCGAGAATGCAACGTGTAGAGCCAGGATCTGTGGCGAAATCACACTCAGACCGCAAGTAGACACGTGAATGCTGGTTATCGGGTGATCGCGGTGGTTCCAGCAAGTCTCATGACCGGTGGCCGACGCCACCGCGGTCAGGTCGACGCGGTGAACGGTTGGTTGCCGTAGCGGTCCAGGTGCACGACCTCGCCGATCGGGCGCCGAGTCGTGGGCCCGTAACGGCCTTTGGCCCAGCCGATGGGGATGATGCACACGGGGATCATGTTCCAGGGCAGGCCCAGGATGTACCGGGCCGCAGGCACGGACCAGATCGGCAGCGTCTGGATCGAGGCACCCAGACCGACGGCCCGGCAACCGAGCAGCAGGTTCTGCACCGCCGGGTAGACCGATCCGTAGAACGATGACACCGAGATCTGCGGACCCCCCACTGGCCGGTGCTTGAGGTTGCGGCGGTAGCAGGGGATGACGAAGACGGGCAGTTCCTCGAAGTGCTCGGCCTGCCACTGACCCGGCCGCATCTGGCGGAGAGCCTTGTCGTCACCTTGGGCCATCCTCTCGACTATCGGGTTGAAGAGCCGGTAGAGGGGCTTGTAGAGCTTTGCAAGGCGGGCCTTCTGGGCGGGGTCCTCGATGACCAGGTAGCACCAGTCCTGGGTGTTCGAGCTCGTCGGTGCCTTGAGGGAGAGCTCGAGCAGCGGCAGCAGCACGTCGTGGGGCACTGGGTCGAGGTGGAGCTTCCGTACTGCCCGCTGGGTGACCATGGCGTCTCGCATCGACATGTCGAGGTTGGCCAGCGCACCTTCTGGGTCAGGCGTCTCGAAGCCGGCCTCGCCGGCACCGGTATCGGGTTGCTTGGTTTCGTCCATGGCTCCGACGGTAGTCAGGTGCCGCCGGGCGCACACCAAGCCCGCATCCCGGTCAGCGCATCGTGACGAGGCCGGTGCGGGCCGCGATGGCAACCGCCTCGAGCTTGGAGTGTGCTCCCAGCTTGGTGAGGAGGTTCTGCGTGTGGTTGCGCACCGTGCTGGCGCTGAGCGCGAGCTCCTCCTGGATGGCCTCAGTCGACATGCCCTGGGCGAGGAGCTTCAAGATCTCGGTCTCGCGGCTCGTGAGCTGAGGATCGGTCGTGCCGTCGTGGCGGGTCAGCTGTGGGAGCACCCTGGACAGGACCTCTGCCGGCACCGCAATCTCACCCGCGGCAACCGCCAGGACTGCCGAGCAGAGATCTTCGATCGAGCGGTCCTTGGTCAGGAAGCCGGCGCATCCTGCCTCGAGGGCCTGGCGCACCAGCCAGTCCTCGCCGAACTGGGTCACCAGCACCACCTTCGAGTGCGGGTGATGCGCGTGGATCCATGCCGCGAGGTGGACCCCCTCGTCGTCAGGTAGCTGCTGGTCGAGCACCACGACCTGCGGCGAGGTATCAGCTATCAGGTCACGAGCCTGGGATGCGGTGGGGGCGACGCCCACGAGCTCGCAGTCGGACCTTCCGGCCAGAGCACCTTCGATGCCCTCGGTGAACAGCCGGTGATCATCGACCAGCACGAGAGTCACGCTCGCGGCGGCCTCGCCGTCCGGTGTGGTTCGTGGTGCTGTTCGAGGCCTGGGTGTGCCTTCCATCGCCGTCTGCGTGCTCCTGTGTCGTGGTGTCTGGGCGATCGGCGCCCCGGCGTGATCGGAGCGTCGCCTTTGATGGTACCGGGGGCACGGGCACGGGCTCCGGCCCCCTGCCGATGATCTCAACTGGGATGGCGACCATCAGGGTGCGGTGAGCATGCGCGGTGGTGCACCTCATCGAGTCGGCGCTGACCCGACCAGTGCTGCACGGGTAGGCAACGGTGCCGCCCCCGGGGTCCAGCACGCGCACCTCGAATCGCCCTTTGTCGACGACCCCGACGACGGGCGCTCATGCGACGTGGGCCCGGGTCGGCTGGTGCGGGATGCATTCCCCGCTCAACTGCGACAAGATGACACCCGGCGGGGCCGAGACCCCGTGGACCAAGCCCTCCAT
>JAHFUU010000188.1 GCA_023264915.1 Microthrixaceae bacterium
CGCCCGTCACCGCCTTCTTGGCCGTGGGATCCAAGGCTGCCGGATTCGTCGCCTTGATGACCCTGGTCCTCGTTGGCTTCCTGGGCCAGAGCGACATCGTGGCACCTCTCATGTGGGCACTGTCCGCGTTGACCATGACAGTCGGCAACCTCATCGCCTTGCGCCAGACCAACATCGTGCGGATGCTCGCCTACTCCGGCATTGCCCAAGCCGGTTACATGCTCGCACCCCTGGCCATGGCCGGGTCGATGGCCAGACCCGACGGGGCGTTGCGGTCGGTGGTGGCCTACCTGATGATCTACGCAGCGATGAACCTCGGAGCCTTTGCGGTGGTCATAGCGCTCTCGCGGAGGACCCGCTCAGGAGAGATCGACTCGTTCCGCGGCGCATTTCGGTACGCGCCCGGGATGGCTTGGTGCTTGACGATCTTCATGACATCGTTGGCTGGCATCCCGCCATTTGGGGGCTGGTTCGCGAAGTTCTCGATCTTTCAGTCGCTCTTCAGCGCGAAGGAAACGAGCGCCGGCTATGTACTCGCGCTCTTGCTGGTCGTCAACTCAGTCATTGCAGCCTTCTACTACATGCGCGTTGTAAGGGTGATGGCCTTTGATCCCGCTGACGATGTCGACACGGCACCGCTCCGGGTGCCGTCCTCGCTCTTGGTGGCGGTGGCAATCACTGTCGTCATCACCGTCGCAACCGGGGTGGCCCCAGCCTTGGTCAGCTACTTCGCGAACAGCGCGTCCCTCGCCGTCCTCGGCGGGGGTTGATGGGCTCGCTGGTCGCCAAGCTCGCCGATCGGATCGACAGGTTCGGACCGCTTCCCTTCGACGAGGTGATGGACCTGGCGCTGTATGACCCCGAGGGGGGGTTCTTCGCAACGTCCGGTTCAGCTGGCAGAAGGGGTGACTTCCTGACGAGCCCCGAGGTCGGCCCGCTCTTTGGGGCAGTTCTTGCCAGGGCAATCGACTCGTGGTGGGAGAGCCTGGGGGAGCCCGATCCGTTCCTGGTCGTCGATGCCGGCGCCGGGTCGGGCACACTTGCACGAGGGGTTCTCGCGGCGGAACCCTCGTGTTCCGGAGCGATGACCCTCGTTCTCGTCGAGAGCTCCGATGTCCTGCGAAGCCAGCATCAGCTCGGCCTACCGTTGGTTCCACCAGCGGTGGTACTTCCGGCGGCCTCGGTTCGATATGACGGTGAGCCCAAGACCGAGTCTGGGGCAGGGCCTCGCGTGGTGTCACTGCCTGGTCTTCCCGCGCTGAACTTCAAGGGTGTTGTCGTGGCCAACGAGCTGTTGGACAATCTGCCGTTCCGCATCGTCGAGTGGGAAGACGACGGGTGGCATGAGATCCGGGTGGGCCGCGAGGGCGACGCCTTCACCGAGGTCCTTGCTCCGTGCCCAGAGCTGACGAGGATCCTTGGCCCCCTCGCGGGGCGGATACCGACCGGGGCGCGGGTTCCCGTCCAGACTGCAGCGGCATCCTGGGTCCGAACGGTGCTCGGGCGACTCACCTTGGGACGATTGGTTGTGTTTGACTACGCCGCGACGACATCGGAGCTCGTATCGCGTGAGGGCGGCTGGCTTCGTACCTTCAGGGCACACGAGCGTGGGCTCTCCCCGCTCCAGGATCTCGGTGAGCAGGACATCACATCTGACGTTGCGATCGACCAGGTGACGCGGGACCACCCGCCGACCCTTGTCGAGAGCCAGGCTCAGTTCTTGCATCGATGGGGGATCAACGGCCTCGTCAACGAAGGCCGGCGTATCTGGCACGAGCGCGCCTCCATAGGTGACCTGGCTGCCATACGGGGCAGAAGCCGCGTGCGCGAGGCTGAAGCGCTTCAGGACCCCGATGGACTCGGTGGGTTTACGGTCCTTCATTGGGAGGTCCGCGGAACCTGACCCCGACCGTCGTGCGGTCCGGTTCGATCGGCGTCCCCTCGTTCCTCGGCGGACGCCCATAGGCGGGCCTCAGCATGAGTCTCGGGAGAGACATACGTCGTAAGCTGGGAGTGTGACCGAATCAGGGCCAGGTGGCCGCGAGACCGAGCTCGAAGGGGCCGGTCACGATCGAGATGACTGATCGAGAACCGCTCAATCATGAGCGGGTCGTGATCGCTGCGGTGGCGTTCGTCGATGACTACGGACTCGAGGCCCTGAGCATGCGGAAGCTGGGCGCGGAACTCGGTGTCGAGGCGATGTCTCTCTACAACCATGTTGCCAACAAAGACACCCTTCTCGACGACGTTCTCGACTTCGTCCTTCGGGAGATCGAGTTGCCTGATCGCTCCCTGAGCTGGGACAGCCAACTTCGGGTGCTGGCTCACGCCTTCCGCAGGGCGGGTCTCCGGCACCCCGGCGTGCTGCCCTTGTTCGGACAGCGCGCCATCCGTTCAGTTGAAGGTTTCGCCCCGCTCGAGCGCGCTTATGACATCCTGCGTTCTGCTGGGCTCGACCCTGACGACGCGCTCGACGCGTTCATCACGGCATCGTCTTACGTGCTGGGGTTCGTTCAGACCGAGCTCGGTGGCCTTCGAGACGTTGCCGAAGGTCGCAGTATCGACTTCTCGATGATCGATCTCGGGGAACACCCAAGGCTGGTCGAGATGGGCGTCGCTTTCGCGAACCGGGACGGTGCCCGCGAGTTCGAGTTCGGCTTGGACCTCATAATCCAGGGCGTGGAACTCCGCATCGCAGGCTACGAGCGACACGGGATCGCGCAAGAACCCTCAAGTACGACCTGAATCAGGGTTTGGGTGTCTCGTTGAGCGGCTGCTCCATCTGGTGTTGGTTGGCGAACGCTCCTGAGATGTCGGGGTCTGGTGAACGGTGGCTGTCCCCTTCTGGCCCTTCGCCGCTCCATCGAGTTGCCTCGGATGCCTCCCCGTGGGCTGCCGCTGCCTCTCCGTCGACCATGATGCAGTTGCGGCCGGCGCGCTTGGCGCTGTAAAGCGCGGCATCTGCAACGGCGATCATCTCATCGAACGTAGATCCGGCACTATGGTCGGTCAGCCCCCAACTGGCAGTGAATGGCATGCTCTGGACCTGTTCGATCTCGATGGCCAGCGCTGACTGCAGACGTTCCAGTGCCGCCAGTGCTTCGTGGATGTTCGTGTCGGGCAGCAGGACGACGAACTCCTCGCCGCCGTAGCGAGCCGGGATGTCACCGGGACGGAGGTTGTCCTTCATGACCTTGGCGAACAGCCGCAGCGCACGGTCGCCTGCCTCATGACCATAGGTGTCGTTGAGATCCTTGAAGTGGTCGAGATCAGCGATTGCAACGCTGAACGCGTTCTCATCCAGCATCAGGCTGCGCGCCTTGGATTC
Organism: Microthrixaceae bacterium; assembly: GCA_023264915.1. Taxonomy (GTDB): domain Bacteria; phylum Actinomycetota; class Acidimicrobiia; order Acidimicrobiales; family Acidimicrobilacustridaceae; genus JACPNV01. Next base: position 3,329 of record JAHFUU010000188.1, read on the forward strand.
GAGGCTTCGCCGGTTCAGCAGCCCGGTGAGGCCGTCAGTAGAGGCCTGAAGCTCGGTCATCTGGGTCACCCGCAACGTGCCCGTGCGGTTTCCGGTCTCGGACGCCAGCACGGTGAGCCGCTCGATCTGGGTGTGGTCGGGGGGCTGGTTGTCTTTGCCGACACTGTGCAAGACACCTATCGACTGGCCGCTGAACATGACGGGGACGCACACCGCTGAGCAGGCTCCTCCCTCGTGCTCTGGGAGCTTCGGGCACACGTTCAGCATCCGGCTGCTTTCGAAGACCTGGGTCTGTCCCCTTCGGATGGCGGCGCAGCCAGTGGGTGAGTCAACGGGGCAGCCCGGCCCCCCGAGCGTCGGATTCACCTGAGCCTTGCGAAGGTGCGCCTGGGTCGAGTCGATGAGCAAGAGCTCGGCCTTGTTCTCAGGGATGATCTCCAGTACGGCTCGCCCGACCGCCGCGAGGACCTCGTCCTCAGAGTCGGTCACCTCGAGGGCTTGGCTCAGAGATGTGCGGAACGACTGACGCTCGTTGTTCTCGCGGTGGATCTTCTCTGCTTCCTCCAGCTGAGTCGTCTCAGATCTGATCTTGTGTGCCATCGGACGGAACAGCACAAGTGCAACTGTCACTGCCATCGCAAGTCCCCCGAGGAGCAGGAGTGCATCGGCGTCGCCTTGCGCGCTCACGATCGAGGAGATCTCGTCACGGTAGATCCCCACTGTCTTCTCGATGTCACGTACGGCTTCGTTCTGGGTCTGCTGGAGGAGCTGGACCTGGGCGAGTCTGGAAGAGGTCTTGCTGCCGTCAGGTGCCTTCAGTGCCACAACCTGGTCAGCGGCATTGGCGAAGTTGGTGAGCTTCTGGTTGAGCTGGCCGGGTTCGTAGTAGACCTCGAGGAGCCGGGAAGTCATGTCCGGGGCTTGCAGCTTCAAGGCGCTGTCGCCATTGAGCAGGCCGGCCTCGGTCTGACGCAACAGGTTGACTTCCTGCTTGAGCTGGCTGGCCAGTTCTTCGATGCGGTTCCTGTCTCCGACAAACTCCGCGGGCTTGGTCTTGTCTGGGTTTCCGTCGGCGCCCTCGGGGATCTTGAAGCTCGATGCCTCGGTGTTGAGGTCCTCGGCTAGGCCTGTGATGCGATAAAGCCTGGCAGCTTGACCCGCTGCCTTCTCGAGCTGACGTGATTTCTCGTCGATCCGTTCGAGTGACCGGCTGGCCGAGGCAAAGGAGATGAACGCCGTCAAGCCGACGATGGCCAAGGCGACCAGGTATCGGTACGTGAAACGCCGGGAAAGGGGCACTCGTCTGCGGTTGCTCGCATCGGACGCGATGCGGCGCGACAACGGCATCGGATCTCCCGGTTCACCTCCGTGGCCAGCATTCCATCGGCATGCAGTGGTGCTGAATTGAGGCAACTGGGCCGATCGGATCGTCGCCGTGGGCGTTCTGACCGGCGAGTTGCGGGTTCCAGAACGCGGAGATCGCGTGGGTGGAGAGAGATCTGTGTGGGATCAGAAAGGTAGGCTCCGGGGCCACCAAGGGAGCCCACCCCGAACCCGGATGTACCCAGGAGATCTCGCCATGGCTGAACCCACCATCGAGGACTATCTCATCGAGCAACGCAGGTTTCCGCCTTCCGCGGAGTTCAAGGCGAACGCTCTGGTGACAGACCAGTCCCTATATGAGGAGGCGGAAGCTGATTTCGAGGCGTTCTGGGCCCGACAGGCGCGCGATCTTGTGAGCTGGTTCGAGGATTTCGACACAGTGTTGGAGTGGGACCTCCCATACGCGAAGTGGTTTGTCGGCGGCAAGATCAACGTCTCCTACAACTGTCTCGATCGCCACATCGAAGCAGGCTGCGGTGAGAAGGTTGCATACCACTGGGAAGGCGAACCTGGGGATACCCGCACCATCACCTACACCGACCTCCACGCCGAGGTGTGCCGGTTCTCCAACGTGTTGAAGTCGCTCGGCATCGGCCGTGGTGACCGGATCGCCATCTACATGCCCATGATCCCAGAGCTACCTGTGGCGATGCTGGCCTGCACCCGCATAGGTGCCCCCCATTCGGTCATATTTGGCGGCTTCTCCCCAGACTCGATCGTGGACCGGGTCAACGACGCCGAAGCGAAGCTGATCATCACCGCGGATGGCGGCTACCGCCGAGGGGTTGTGGCACCGCTGAAGCCCAACGTCGACGTGGCGGTGCAACAGACACCGTCAGTGCAGCACGTGGTTGTGGTCCAGAGGGGTGGGAACGAAGTGACCATGGTTGAGGAACGCGACCTCTGGTACCACGATTTGATGGACGGCGCCTCGCCGGACTGCCCGCCCGAGCACATGGACTCCGAGGATCTGCTCTACCTCCTCTACACCTCGGGTACGACTGCAAAGCCCAAAGGCATCATGCACACGACCGGCGGCTACCTCACCCAGGTGGCGTTCACGCACAAGTACGTCTTCGACCTTCACCCCGAAACAGACGTGTACTGGT
>JAHFUU010000189.1 GCA_023264915.1 Microthrixaceae bacterium
CGGCGGGCCACTCGAGTCCCTTGGCCGAATGGAACGTGGACACATCGACAGCGTCACCGGCCCTGTCGGGCTGATCGGTTCGCACCGTGTCGTTGAGCCAAGCGACGAACCCTTCCGCCGTCGGGGACAGGGCAATCGCGAGGTAGTCGCGTCCGAGCCTGATGAGCGCCTCGACGTTCGCGCGCCGGCCGTCGGCGTCCACGGCGGCACCGTCGTGCTGGCCTCTCGCTCCATCGCCGAGCTCGGCAGCGGACTGCGGCCCGCGCTGGCCCCCGGTCGACCCGAGGAGCTCGTCTGAGAGGTCGCGCAAGGCGCCGTCGAGGTCTCGCCGAGCGCCCTGGAGGGAGTTGAGCGCATCCTTCACCTCGGGTTGGTCCAGGAGCCCCCCACCGCTGCGGACACGGCAGGGAATGCCAGCTGCCCTCAAGGCACCCTCGATGAGGGCAGTCTGCGCGTTCGTGCGGACCAGAACTGCTTGAGCCGACCACGGGGATCGGGGCGAGTGCGCGTCGCGGACCGCCCGCGCCACCCCTGCGGCTTCATCGGCGTCAGAGGGGTACTCGCGCACCTCGGGTATGGGGCCCTCGGGCCGGTTGGGTCTGAGAGCCTGTGCCTGAAGGTCTCCGCGGCGCGCAGCCGAACGCGCCAGGACGGTGTTCGCGACCGACAGGATCTGCGGCGATGATCGGTAGTTGTCGACGAGCTGGACGATCTCACAGCCCGGGAAGTGCTTGGAGAACTCGGAGATGTAGCGGGCATCGGCACCGTTCCAGGAGTAGATCGCCTGGTTCGGGTCACCCACCACGCACAGGTCGCTCCGGTCGCCCAGCCAGGCTTTCAGGAGCGCGTGCTGCTGGGGGTTGACGTCTTGGAACTCGTCCACGAAGAGGTGCTGGAAGCGCCACCGGATCGCGGCCGCATAACCCTCGTCGGCCTTGATGTCACGAACATGCAGCTGGAGGAGATCGTCGAAGTCGACCAGCCTGCGCTTCCGCTTGTCGACCTCGTAGCGCTCGTAGATCTCCGCGATGACTGCTTCGTCGACAGGCGGCTTGCGCCTGGCTGCTTGAGCCTCGCGCTGGTAGCTGGAAGGCCTGACCATCCGCGCTTTGGCCCACTCGATCTCGTTGACGATGTCAACGGGCAGCGTCGAGGTCCTGTTGCGGTTGGCCGTGGTGACCGAGCGCGGGATGAGCCGGGCCACGAAACCGACCTTCCGGCTGAGCAGCTCGGGCGGTGTGACGTTGCGCTCGGACCACCGTGCTCGCAGCTGAGCGTACGCGACCGCGTGGAACGTGCCGGCAGCCACCGTGTCGCGGAGGCCAAGCTTCCGTAGCCGGTCGGTGAGCTCGCCGGCGGCCTTGCGAGTGAAGGTGAGCGCGAGGACTCGGCGTGGATCGCATCGCCCGGTGGCCGACCGGTAGGCGATGCGCCTGGTCAGCACCCGTGTCTTCCCTGACCCCGCGCCCGCGAGGACGCAGAGCGGGACGGTGTCGGTCATCACCGCGTCGCGCTGTGCACCGTTCAGCCCGTCGACTAGTGCCTCTGCATCGGGGCCTGCCACGAGACGAGCATACGCACCACCTGTGATGGCGATGCATGCCAGGCCCGGTGGCGCCACTGTACGCTCTTGCGGGAGTTTCCTGTGAAGGGGTGAGGTAGATGTCCTATCCCAAAGAGCAGCTGCACGAGTTCGAAGAGCTGATACTGGATCTTCACCCCCATTGGTGGTTCATGGCCCGGGCCATCGGTGCTCTGATCCTGACCTCGGTGTTCGCGATCGCCATGCTCGCGTTGGGCAACCAACCGCTCATGTTGTTCGCGGCGCTGCTGTTGCTGGTCGCTCTGGGGTGGTTCCTCGCCCGGTTCGTGAAGTGGGCCACGACCGACTTCGCCCTCACCTCCGACAGGGTCATCTACCGCGAGGGGGTCATCGCCAAGAAGGGCATCGAGATCCCCCTCGAGCGGATCAACACGATGTTCTTCCAGCAGGGCGTCTTCGAGAGGATCATGGGACTTGGCAACCTCGAGATCGAGTCGGCCAGCAAGGACGGCGCGCAGGTCTTTGAGTGCCTTCGCAAGCCCAGTGCCGTGCAGAACGAGATCTACCGGCAGATGGAGATCAACCAGAACCGCCGCTTCGACAGGGTTTCCAACAGCATCAACGCTCACCTGCCTCAGGGGCCCCAGACCGCACCGGGCTACCCGCAACCGCAGCAACCCGCCCAACAGCCCCAGTACCAGGCCCAGTACCAGGCCCAGAACCCGGCGCCGCAGCCCTATGTGGCGACCGACCCGACGCTTCCAGCGGTCCCACCTCAGCATCAGCCGCAGCAGGCCGGCCAACCGACGCCGACCGCGGGGGCCGCCCAGTCGATCTATGACCAGATCGAGCAGCTGACCCGCTTGCGTGACCAGGGCATGATCTCAGATGCCGAGTACCAGGCCAAGAAGACCGAGTTGCTCGGCCGCATGTGATCCCCCGGTCCCCAACCAGTCACAGACTCGTCGGGTTCGGGGCGGAGCCGCGCTAGCTTCTCGAAATCGTGGCCGACCCTTTGCCCCCGGACGCGGGTGAACAACCCCCAGAGGATCCCCGCGCCCCGCTGTGGATGAGGGTCGTGGGATTCGTGACGGTCCTGGCCGTGCTCTCGGCGCTTGTCGGCGTGGTCGTGATCCGTGGTCGTGAGCGCGACGACCGGCCTGGTTCTGGCACGACGGTTCGCCCGTTCGCGCTTCCTCCTGACAACGGGGGCTCGATGCGGACCACCACTGCGGTGCCGCTCCCGCCGGGCACCGGTCCTGCCACGCTGCCCCGCGGCCCGCGAACCAACAACGAGGTTGCGCTCTCACTCGAATCGGCCCTCAAGAGGTCAAGTGGGTGGACGCACAAGGTCTCCTGCCTCCCGCAAGGCCCGTTGCAACCAGGAGAGGTGCTCGAATGCCACGCAGCCTCAGAGCCTCCCATCAGGGAAGCACCACCGAGCACCATCCTCGCAGTGGTCGTCGACCAGCAAGGCCGGTTCGTGTACGCGCAGAAGCCCGATGACTCCTACACGATCGAGGCTCTGACAGTTGATCCCGGACTGTCATGTGATGCCCTGATCCAGCGCGGGTACCCCTATGTGGTGGCGCTCGCCTACTGGGAGGCCAACGGCCGCCCTGGTTCGCTCGACCCGCAGGGCTCAGGTCGCCCCTGCGGTGACCGGTATCCACTCGGGGAGATCGAACAGGTCCTCGCGGGCGCCCGCTGAGTCAGCCAACCGTGGCACCAGCCGAGGGCTGCACGACCCAACCCTTCCTCAGGGCACCAGGATCTGTGAGTGCCACGGCGCACCCGCCGAACCCTGCGCCGGTGAGCCGGGCCCCGTGCACACCAGGCGTCTGCACGAGCCGCTGCACGAGCGCGTCCAGAACCTCAGTGGAGACCTCGAAGTCATCGCGAAGGCTTTGGTGGCTCTCGGTCATCAGGCGGCCCGCCTCGGCCAGATCACCTGCCCGGAAGGCAGCAGCGAACAACCGCACCCGTTCGTTCTCGGTCACCACGTGGTGGGCACGCCTGTAGATGACCGGGTCATCGATCGTGGCGAGGTCAGCGACGCTCGCGCCAAGGAGAGGTCCGACGATGCGCGCCGCGCGATCACAGGCGGCCCGCCGCTCGCCGTAGGCAGAGCTCGTCAGAGCGCGCTTCTGGCCAGAGTGGACCACGACGATCTCCGCGCCGTCCGGCACGGGCACCGGCTCGACAGAGAGGTCGCTGAAGTCGATCAGCAGGGCGTGCCCCTCGACGCCGGAGGCTGAGGCGAGCTGATCCATCATCCCGCACGGCACCCCCGAAGCGGTCTGCTCGGCGCGCTGGCAGAGCTCGGCCAGGTCTCGCGCCGACCCGCGAAAGCCCAGCACGAGAGCGGTGGCCAGCTCGAGGGCAGCGCTCGATGACAGCCCGGCCCCGACCGGCAACGTGGTGGTGACCGTCCCGGCGAAGCCGGCGGTTGGTCTGAGCTCATGGATGACACCGCCGATGTAGCGTGCCCACGAGGGACAGAGGTCGGCGAGGTCGGCCCTGGTGACCGACAGGGGTACGCACGCGGTCCCTCGTTCCGAGGCAGAGCTCAGCTCGACCACGTCGCCGCCGGGATGCCCTGACACGGTGGTGCCGAGATCGATCGCCATGGGCATGGCCAGCCCGCCGGTGTAGTCGGTGTGGTCACCGATCAGGTTCACGCGCCCGGGAGCGAAGGCCTTCACGGGCAAGCCTCGCGCAATGCAGCAGCAGCGTCGTCGGGGTCGATCGGGTTGAAGTAGACGTCACTGCCGAGCTCTCCGGCAGCCACGAACCGGGGCGTCCCGCCAGCGCGGTACAGAGGTGCCACGTGGGCGTGCAGCCACGCAGACGGCCAGTGCCGCCCGTCGGTCGGGCGCTGATGGAACCACAGCATGTAAGGCATCGGCGCGTCGAAGAGCGAATCCAGGCGGGCGAGCGAATCGACGAGCGTGGCAGCGAGATCGTCGCGGTGCGGACCGTCGAGTGACGGAAGGTCGGGTTCGGGATTCCTCGGTGCGAGGAGCAGCTCATATGGCCAGCTGGCTGCCCAGGGCACCCATGATCGCCACTCGCCGTGCTCTGAGACCAGGCGCTCGCTGCCAGCACCGGGCGCGTCGGGACCGAACGCGGAGGCATCACCTCGCTCGAGCTCGGCCCGGGCTCGGGGTGGAACCACGTCGAACGCATAGATCTGGCCGTGGGGATGAGCGATCGTGGCCCCGACCTCAGGCCCTTTGTTCTCGAAGATCAAGACGTAGGAGACGTCGTCCCTCGCGCCGAGCTCGAGGGTTCGCTCGGCCCACAGGTCGACGACCCTGCGAGCGCCGGTTGCACCGAGCGAGGCGAAGGTCGCATCATGATCCGAGGTGTAGAGCACGACTTCGGTCCGACCGTCGGGCATGGCCGGCCACCGGTTCGTGAACCACTTCACGTCATATGGCTGTGGGGCCTCGAGACCCCCCGGGCAGAAGGGACAACCTACTGAAGGCAGGTTGGGCCGAGCCTGGCGCTTGGCCACGACGTACGCGATCTCGCCTGTGAGCGGGTCCGTGCGGTAGGGCCCCTCGCCCGGTCGGTCTTCGGCCATGAGCCGGCATGCTACCGCCTCGACGGGAAGTGCGGATCATGGCGCGGCTCAGGCGGCGACTTGGGACCCCGAGCGCGGATGGGCCTCTGCCGCAGGTACGAAGACTATTACCGATCCTTTACCGGCCCCTTACGTTGACCTGCCTGAATGGTGGCGTGAACCAGCCAAGTGCCAACCCCTCACGCCCCGGACCCCGTGTCGACCGAGGTGGGCCGAGTGGGTACAGAACTGCAAGTGAGGCACGCGGGAAGCCTGGCGAGGGTGCCTCCGCCAAGCATCCTGCCCACAAGGCCCGGCTGATAGCCGGCGGCGCGGCGACGGTCGCTGCGGTGGGCATGGTGGCTGGGTTCGCGATCGCCCAACCAGCGGACCAGAAGAACCCGGATGCTCGCGAATCAGACGTGCCCGCCAGCTCGACGACCCAGGTCCGCAGCAGCTCCACACCGAGCACGAGCAACTCGAGCAGCGGTCGCGGCCGCAGCCTGAACCAGATCCCGAGCACCACGAGCTCGAGCACCACGACCCCGAGCACCACGACCCCGAGTATCGGTGGCGGGGCACAGCCACCTTCTACCACGGTGCCCTCTTCCCCCCAGCGCCGCCCGAGGGTGCGAAGCCATGCAAGCTGACACGAGGCGGACCGCGCGGCCCGTGATCGAGCACGCGTGGCATGC
>JAHFUU010000190.1:0-662 GCA_023264915.1 Microthrixaceae bacterium
GCAAGGGAGATGGGGTGGACGCCATTGTCCGCCTCCTTCTGGTTGTGGTCATACCAGTATGGCGCGCTCAGGGTGAAGATGCTCGCCATCCCCGGGAGTTCTCGAACCCGAGCTTGAGGATCAGTGGAGGGAGCCGTTTCTGGGGAGGACAGCTACGTCGAACCAGAAGTCGCGCAACGTGCGCAGCGTGTTGACGTACAGATCGAAGTCGGCCGGTTTCGAGATGAAGCTGTTTGCGTGGGACTCATAGGCCGCAATCACGTCGTTGCGGTCGACGGAAGTAGTTAGAACAACCACCGGTATCGAGCACAGAGCGTCATCAGCCTTGATGATCCGCAGCAGCTCACGGCCGTCGAGTTGGGGGAGATTGAGATCGAGCAGGATCATGTCGGGACGGTCAGCGTGCCCCCACGGATCTTCCTTGCGGAGGAAGTGCAAGGCCTCGAACCCGTCGGCTACGACCGACAGGTCAGCGCTCAACCCGGCATCGAGCATGGCTATCCGGGTCAGTTCGACGTCATCAGGATTGTCTTCTACCAGCAAGATGCTGGTGACATCGGCCCCACTCATCATCGACACCCTACCGCCTCGACTTCCGAGGTCACGGGTGCGGCCACCGATGCATCCCTCACGCTCGCCTTGCCTTTCGGTGTCACCGGCTG
>JAHFUU010000190.1:672-5786 GCA_023264915.1 Microthrixaceae bacterium
CCTTCGACGTCGGACCCCCCGGCGCCGGTTCTCTATCGGCACCTAGGTGGTTGAACTCGACGGCAATCGGACCTCAACCGTCGTTCCAGTGGCGCCAGGAGGCGCGGCGCTGGCCAGATCACGGCCGGTCGGCGCGATCCGGCACCATCCGGCATGGCGTTCGAAGATCATGACGCACAGCGCCAGGCCCATCCCGACGCCTGGGTAGTCGCCCCTCGCCTGAAGCTTGCGCCCAGGGAGGACGGCGTCGTCGGCCAGCTCTGGGTCGAGCCCGAAACCATCGTCGCGAACAGAGAGCACGCAGAAGCTTCCGGCGGCGTGGGTGCCGAGCTGGACAGTGACGGGGTGGTCAGAGAACTTCCGGGCGTTCGTGATGATCTCGGCCAGAGCCCACCTCAAGTGCGCTGGGTCGGCGACCACCCTACCCAGGTGGCCGAAGCGCAAGTCGGCCGGAGGCCCCGCGAAGGTCTCATTGGAGAGCGCGTTTGCCTGAAGGACCAGCTCATCGAGAGACACGTCCTGCATCGTGAGCAGGCATGTCGACCACCTCATGTAGTTCACGACCTTCTCGGCTATCTCATCTGCGGTCGCGACCGACCGGCCCGCGATCGCGAGGTGCTCGGCCGCCTTTGGCAGGCGGTCATGGAGAGTGCTGATAGAGGGATCATCGAGAGCGCGCTTCACCACGCTCACGAAACCGCTCCCTCCGCGAAGGGCGCCACGGATGTCATGTGACACGACACTGTCTACTCCTGGCGCAGGTCGAGGGAGCCTTGCGTGCACGCGTGAATCGAGCCACTGAACCGGGCCAAATCGCCTGATCCCAGTCATCAACGTCTGGCCAGGCAGCGGTGCCGGTTGGAAGAACGCGAACTTGCCGCACCACGGGAGGCCGTCTGCCCTCCGTCCACACCAGGTGACAGGTTGGGAATCGGCACCCTCCCACGATGCGGCGCCCTTGTGCTCTGGTGCGAGGAACGACCCGAGGTACGAACCCAGGACGTCCTGGCTATCGGGACCGAGCAGCTCGACGAGGGCGGGGTTGGCGGCCACCACGGTGGCCGAGCTGTCCAGCACCGCAGACAGAAGGGGTGTGTCGTCTTGCATCAGGACTTCGATGCTGCTGCCCTTCGTCCGGCGGCGGCGCGTACAGGCAACGTGAAGTAGAAGGTTGCGCCCTTGCCAAGCGCTGACCGCACCCAGATCCGGCCACCGTGCACGTCCACAATTCGGGCACAGATGGCCAGACCCAGACCCGTTCCCGAGATGCCTCGTGGCTCGAGCCTGCGGAACAGCTCGAAGATGCGCTTGTGGTTGGCTGGGTCGATCCCCTTGCCGTTGTCGGCTACCGCGACGATCCATTCGCGCTCGCGTTGTTGCGCTTCGATGCGGACATATGGGGCGTCGGTCATCTTGTACTTCATCGCGTTGCTCAGCAGGTTCGTGAACAGCTGCTGGAGTCCTTGGTCGTTGCCCATGACCGTCGGTAGTTCACCGATCTCGATGTGGGCACCGGTGTCGATGACAAGCGGCTCAACGTTCGCTACGGCTTCCGCCGCGACCTTGTTGAGGTCGACCCGCTCGAACTGCCGTTCTGCCTGGCCTATTCGGGCATATAGGAGGAGGTCCTCGATGAGTGCTCGCATCCGTGCGGCAGCACCTGCGACACGGAGGATGTAGTCACGGGCCTCCGGGTCCAGCGTCGGTCCAAAGCGCCGTTCGGTCAGGTCGGTGAAGGTCAGGATCGTTCTCAAAGGCTCCTGCAGGTCATGAGCCGCGATCGTGGCGAAACGCTCGAGCTCCTTGTTGGATTGCATCAGCGCATGCTCGCGGTCCGCGAGCTGGTCGGTCATGTGCTCGGACACGAGGGCAGACCGTCGCTGCTCGCGGGCGAGCATCACCAGCAGCGCGATGCTCAAGGAGGTGATGGCGACTCCGGCCAGCACTGTCACCAAGAGGAGCGCCTGCTTGTAGTCTGTTCCCTCCGTGCTTGCCATCAGCACGAACACCAATGAGGTGACGATCACGCCCGCGCCGCAGACTATGAGGGCGAGTCGGTAAGAAGGGTACTCAGTCTTGTGCGCCATCGGTCTTGCTTCGCGTGCTCCCTCGTGGAAGGGCTGTCACCTGACGCGTCGCCGTCAAAGCTACCGGACAAGCCTCGCTCTGGATGGACAGGTCCGGTGGTCGCCCTGATCGAAACGCCTTGTTGGCATCCCACCTTTGAGACTCGGTCTTTCTCGGTTACCCACTGGCTGCGGGCCGGGGCGAGGCGTTGTGTGATCAAGCGTGAAGAAACCGGAGTTTGAACTCGAGGACACCTGTGTCCTTGACGTCGAGGATCCCCGCGACGTTGGGTGGATCGATCCCGAAGTCCGCCAGGCGAACTGTCTGGGCTCCAATCACCTCGACCACAGGGGGATTGCCCGGGATCACCCGGGCCTTCAGGTCGACCTCCAAGGCGTGGACCTTGCCGTGCAGCCTCAACTCTCCGACGACATGGAAGGTCGCCTCAGAGCTCGGTGGCGGGATCGTAGACAAGTTGACGCTCGTGCCCAGGACGAACACAGCCTTGGGGAACCGCTCGGTCTCGAGGCCGCGAGTTCTAAGGGCGACATCCCGCTCGGGGTCGCCGCTGGTCAGGCGTGTGAGGTCAGCCTCAACAGCGACGTTCGACACGTCTCGCCCAGATACCCCCATGAACGCCTGCAAGGCGTTGGTTCGCCCTGTGACCGTGTACGCCGGCGCAAGGTCAACTGGCTTGACGTCGATCCTGTAACCGACGTAGCTCTCACCGTCGCCTGCCAGTATCCAGCTTCCTGACAGCTGGTCGACGTTGTCATAGCCATAGGTGCCGGCGGGACTCCCTCCAGCACCGAAGGTCGGCACGGGGTCGGGAGGGCTCGGTCGCGTCAGGCCATATCCGGCCAGGACCAACCCCATGAAGATGAGAGCGGCCGCCCCGACCGCGAACCAGAGCCTTCTTCTACCAGCACCAGACCGTGGAGGGGACTCTGGCCAAGAGTCGTCACCGGTGCTCGTCACCTCCCAAGCCTGCCACGCCGAGTGAAGTCTGAGCAGGCATGGCAACGGCTGGGCCCCTCGCGCGGTTCAGGCAGGTTTCGGGCGTCTCGGCAAGTCGCGGTGCGTCGTCCAATGCCCTTGGACCATCGTCGGGGGCTTGATGCACGCAAGCCTGATCCGACGGACAGGTACCGAGTCCCCCCCACGCTGACCCACATGACGGCTGGTGCTAGTGGGCGGCAGGCTCAGAGGAGCACCATCGAGGCATCAACCGGCCTTGGCTGCGTGCACCCGATCGGCGGGCACTCGAAGCTCACGGGTTGGGAGCTCGAAGCGGGCGAACAGCCTCAAGAGAGCAAGCATCAGCACCCCAGGCAGTACCAGCCAGACGGGCCGCTGAAGCCACCACGCCTGGCTGGCTTCGGTCAACAGCGATCCTCCGAAGAACGTGTAGATACCTATAGCGGCCACCAGTGCAGTCATGTGCCAGCAGAAGATCGTCATGGCGACAGCGTTGAGCGAGACTGTGGCCTTCCATAACGCCCGCCGTTTCAGGCACGCTCGCATGGTCGGCGCCGCCGCCAGCACGAGGCCCATCTGGAACACGGCGAGTGCCGCGATGCATGGAGTGGTCGGCAAGATGTTGCTTCCCTCCCCCTGAAGGGACACCATCGATCGCGGGTAGAGCCCGAGGTTGGTCAACACAACGAGGCCGGCGAGCCCGCCTGCAATCACGCCCCAGACGGCCCGGGTGGAACGTGTGAGGGTGCCATCACGCCAGAAGAACCCAAGCTGGTGTACGAACAGCCAAACCAGAGCCGATCCGACAAGAGCGCAAGGCCCGACTCCAGAGCCAATCCGGGCCAGTTCACAAGCGGCGATGCCGCCGGCCAGCCAGACCATGGTCAAGATCGGAGCCTTGCGGTGAAGCCGGATCATGGCCGGTGTCGCCAGCACGACGCCCACGTAGACCCCGAGGAACCAAAGCGGAACGAAAACCACGAAACCCCACTGGAGCACGCCTCTGTAGGTGGGGAAGGCAGCCCGCGCGATCGTCTCTCCGATGACCCATGTCCCGACGTAGATGCCGACGGGTTTGGTCAGCCTGCGTAGCCGGGCCTTGAGGAACTCAAGCGAGTTGCCCCCCGATCGCTCGATTGCCTCGAATGAGGCGAAGTTGGCATATCCGCCGACGAAGAAGAACACGGGCATGACCTGCAGCACCCACGTGAGTCCCCACAGCCCTGGAACCCCCGCGATCGGGTTTGGCATCCCCAAAGAACCGTCAGCGTTCCATTGTGTGATCGAGAAGACCCAGTGCCAGAGCACCACGACTATTATCGATGCAGCTCGCAGGAAGTCGACGTAACGGTCCCGGGTGTCGGGGGTGGCGTCGACCATAGAGTCAATGGATGGCGCTCCGGTTGAGAACGCGGTTTCGGGTGTGATGCAAGGCATGCGGGACAGGTTCGCGGCGTTCAGACCTGATTCGAGTCCAGGTAATCCCCCAAGCGGGGCCTTCGCTCCCCCCAAATTGTGTGGTGGCGGCGGCGGCTCGCTCAGGGTTGAGGTCCCCGAGACGCCCGGCTTCGCTAGCGTCACGGTGGTGCAAGCAAGCACGCTGATCGCTCGTGGAAGGCCCGGACTCGCCAACAAGTGCACGGACACAGGCTCCGATCGCGGGCGCGAGGTTCCCGGCAGGTCGGATTCGGTCACGTCAGCTTCCGCTCGCAGGAAGGGAGGTCTCGTCGGTGTAGGCGTCGGTGTGGTTGTCGTGGCGGCCCTGCTGGTGACCGGGCGGATTGTTGCGCCGCTAAGGTTCTCAGATCGTGACGCAACCGATGACTTCCTGCGCTCTTGGGAGCGCAGCCGGAGCGGGACCTTCGTTGTCGACAGCGAATGGCGGCGGGTGAAGCCGACTGGCGAGGAACTGGTGTCTGAGAGCATGCTGGTTCAGGCGCCGCCCAACCGGGTCCTGCGCCAGCTTGGCTCGATCAGAGCCGAGCTCGACGGATCGCAGGTCGACTGCTTCACGCAGCCTGACGGTTCCTACGGATGCAACGAAGGCATCCCTTTGGGCCGCAGCTTCG
>JAHFUU010000191.1 GCA_023264915.1 Microthrixaceae bacterium
CCTACGCCAGCCTCCGATCCACACTTGCCCGCCTCGACCCCCGGGCCCGCCACTCCGTGCTCGCGACCTTCACCGAGCTGTGCCTGGAGGAGGGTGTCTCCGTCGACTTGCGTGATGCCCGCGCTCTCGCTCACCGCATCCTCGGCAGCGCGCCGACCCTGCAAGAAGCAGACCTGGACGACACCGCAGTGAGCGTCCTGGGAAACGACCTCCTGCCGGGCTGGTACGACGAATGGGTCCTCGTGGAGGCCGAGGATTGGCGTCAACTCCGGCTTCACGCCCTCGAGGCCCTCACGGCTCGCCTCCTCGACATGGAACGCTATGGCAACGCCTCCGCGGCTGCCCTCGCTGCCATCAGAGCCGAACCGTTGAGAGAGAGCGCCCGCGGGGCACTCATCCGCGTGCACCAGGCCGAGGGCAACCAGTCCGAAGCCATCCGCGAGTACGACCGTTACTGTCGCCTCCTCCAAGCGGAGCTGGGCCTCCAACCCACTGCTCGGCTCCGAGGTCAGCTCACCGCAACCGATGCCAGTTCAGACCCGCGCTCGTCGAGGTGACGCTCGGTGCGACCAGCGGCCCGGATCACAACGGTCGTGCAAGGTGCCGCACTGGCCATGTCGGTCGCAGTCGGCCTGACCAGCGCGTGCACGCCCGCGCCTGATGGCGCCAACCCCCCTGCCACGAGCGGCACGGGAGCCGACACCACTCTGGTCGAAAGCCAAGCCGGGGAACCTTCCCCGAGCCCGTTGCTCGACTCCCCCCTGCCACCGCCCGTGCATGTGCGGGACACACCCGACGCCGTGACCCTTGCCGACCCATCCTTCGAACCGCTCCCGGGTGCACGCGCCGAGCACGGGACACTTGGCGGAGCCACCTACCAGATCGAGCTACCCGACAACTGGAACGGCCGACTCGTGCTCTGGATGGAAGGCTTCGGCGCACTGGCACCGGAAGCGAAGGTGTCTCCTCCGAGCTTCCGCCGGTCGCTGATCGCCGGTGGGACTGCCTGGGCCTCGTCGAGCTTCTCCAGCACCTCGCTGATCCCCGGTCGCGCCGCTGACGAGACCGCTGCCCTATGGGACCATTTCGTGTCTTCGCACGGCCGGCCCAAGCGGACCTATGTCACCGGCGCGTCGATGGGTGGGTGGGCGACCCACATCGCCGCCGAGCGCTACGCGAACCGCTTCGACGGCGCGCTCGGCCTGTGTGGCGCGGTCGGCACCACGCCGGCGATGCGCATCTCTGTCGAGCAGCTCGTGGCCGCCGCGTACGTGCTGGGCATCGACCAGGCCGCGTTCGATGCTGCGCCCAGCCTCGACCAGCTGACGGAGACGACCATCCGTCCGGCCCTCTCGGATCCCGCCACTAGGGCGCGTTACGAGTCGATCATGGTCGGCATGACCGGTGGTCCACGAGCGTTCGCGCGCGAGGGCTTCCGCTTCGAGGAGGAGACCAACTGGCAAAGGGCACGCCTGCTCGTCGTCGGGCGCCTCGTCCCACCACACGAGGGACCCTACCGACTCGCACCGGGTACCGATGCCGACAGTGATGACCTCAACCGACGCGCCATCCAGCTCCCGTTCGACGATGGCTCGTTCCGGCGCTTCAGCGAGGGCATGGAGGTCACCGGCCAGCTCGCGATCCCCCTGCTCACGATGCACACGACCGGTGACGGCCAGGTGCCGATCGAACAGGCACAGCTCCTTCACCAACGCGTCGCCGCGGCAGGAAGGAGCGACCTGTTGGTGCAGCGCGTGGTCCAGGACAGCGGCCACTGCGGCTTCACGACGACTGAGGAGGACGTCGCGCTCGACTCGCTGTTCGGCTGGGTCGAACGAGGACTCAAAACCGAGGGAACGGACCTCTCCAGAACCGATCTCACCCACCTGGATCGCACCTTCGAGCTCCAGCCGCGCCCGGGACTTCCCGCTGCCGACGACGTCGTGGGCGCGGGCGAGCGGGTGACGGCCCGCGGAAGCGCCACATTGGACGGCGCGTCGTTCGACGCGCAGTGGCTGGGGGCGGTGGTGCGCGCCGAGGGCCTCGTCACGCCATGCCAGGTCGCGCTGGCGATGGTGGACGGGGGTCGTTACGAGATCACTGTCCTCGGCGACAACGAGGGCAGGGGCTGTGGCCGTCCAGGTGCGGAAGTCGTTCTGTGGACCTACGTCAACAACACCAAGCTCTACGCCACGCAGCCGTTCACCTGGCCCACCGGACGAGAAGCACCCGTCGACGTCGCGTTCTCCACGACCAACCCCGGCAAGGACAGGGCCGTCACCGAGCTCAAGGGCGAGGTGTACCGGCCCGACGGCCGGCACGCTCCACCAGGCACGCTGGTGGAGGCCTATGTCGGCGGCGCGCGCTGCGGTGTCGCGACAGTCCGCCGCGTGGGCAGCTACGCCGGGTTCAGCCTTTCCGTTGCCGGCCCTGACACCATCGCCAAATGCCAAACCGGGGCACTGGTGACCTTCCGCGTCGACGGCAAGCCCGCGCCCGAGACGGCCCGGAACATCCCGGACCAAGCCGGAACGGTCGACCTGACCACTGGGTGAGCGCGCTCCGAGATGTCGACGCCGGGTCCAGGCCCAACCCGCGCGGGACCGTGACGCTGCGGTGATGGTCGTCTTGTAGGTTCGGGCCATCTCGGCGCTTGAAGGGTGGACCTCGTGAGTCGCAGGCCAGAGCACGGCGCACACGGACTGAGAGGGGGATGGGGAACCGGGCCACTCGACGCCGCCCTCCCCTGACCACCGATGACCCACACCCGCACCGGAATGCTCTTCATCCGAGCGTGGTTCGAAGATGGCTCGTCCCGGCCGTTGAGGGCCACCATCCAAAGCACAGGCGATGTGACGAACGGGATCGAGGGTGGGCGCACAGTCACTGATGTCGAAGCGGTGTGCGCTCAGGTCCGGATCTGGCTCGAAGACCTCGAGGAATCGGAAGGACCCGCTCGAGGCTGACCTGCGCGAGCTGAGGTGTGCTCGTCGTGCCCCTTAGGACGCGTCAGACCGTGGCGCTCGCGTGCCAGTCGAGTCGGGGCACGTCAGCCCACAGGCGCTCGAGCTCGTAGTACGCGCGAGCGTCGTCCAAGAAGACGTGGACGACAAAGTCGCCGTAGTCCATGAGAACCCACTGAAGGCCCTCGAGGCCCTCGATCGACCGGGGCTTGGGGCCCCCGCCATCGCACAGCTTCTGCTCTATCTCCTCGCACAGCGCCTTGACCTGCCGGGTGTTGCGGCCACTGCAGATCACGAAGAACCCGGTGATGCCGAGCACATCGCCGACGCTCAGGACAACGACCTCGTCGTCGGTCTTCCCTGCCGCCGCGCGGGCTGCGGACTGGACCCAGGACTCGATGGAAGCCGCGCCGCCCTGGCCCGCGGGCCCCGGTCCGCGTTCTGCCTCAGGCACTGTGTCAGGCACCCGTTCCTCCCTTGATCGTGACCGGCACCGTTCCGAGGTTCTGTGGCGGGCTGGTGATCACGGTCTGCTGCGACGAAGGCGGCTTGGCCGCGTAGTCGCCGCCGAGGATGACCGTCACGTCCACGTCATGGACCGGGTCTGCGCTCTTGGCGAGCTCGCCTACGCCCAGTGCCGCCAGCAGCTTCTCTGCTGCTGGCCTTTGAGTGTCCTCATAGAAGATGACCTGGGTGGTCTTGACGTCGAAGCCGGCAGCGTTGCCGATGCCGCTTATCTGGGCTCCGGCGGCCACCAGAGCGGGTGTCGCCCCGACACCGTGCTCGAGCTTGCCGGTCCCGTCTAGCACCCTGGTTCGCAGCCGGGAGCCCGGCGTGGCCTCGATCGGGAAGGGGATGATCCGAGCGATCTGAGCTTGGGCGTCCGGGGCCAGGTACAGCGTGCCCTTCCGGTCAAGGGTGGGCACCGGCTTCACAGAGAGCGCCTCGACAGCGACCTGCGCCTTCGCCAATGCCGGCAGGAAGTGCGTGAGGCCCGCTTCGGTATCGCCACGCAGCTCCACGGGACCGGTGGCGAGCTTGACGATCAGTGCGTTCCAGAACTCCTCGTTCCGGTGCAGTCGGCTGAGGTCGTCGCCTGACAGGCTGGGCGTTGCCAGGTACCCTCCGACCGCGGAGGGTTCGAGCACGATCGGACCCTTTGGAAAGGTCCCCACTCCGGGCACATCGATCGTCTCAGACGCCACAAAGGACAGCGGGCCCACGTTGGTGAGAAGGCTCGCCCACTGGTTGGCGTCGATGACCTGAACCTCTTGCATGCCCGCGCCGAGCAGCGCCTGCACCGCGCTGACGAGAGCGGACTGGCCTGAATCGGCGAAAACCCTTGACAACGGAGCCTTGCCCTCGGCGGGCACCGTCGTGACGGGGATGAACACGACCCCGCCGACCTTGTCGCTGGTCTGGCTGGCAACCGTCAGGCCCGCGAGCTGTCCGGTGTCGTCGACCTGGATCAGCAGCAGCGTGGGTGTCGGAGGCGTGATGGCTTGGTACCCGGGAGCCTTCTCGTCGCGGTTGGAAACCTCGAACTTGCCCTCTTTGGACTGAAGCAACAGGCTCCATCCCGTCATCATCAACACTGGGATCGAGACGACCAGCAACGCGAGCACAACAGGGAACAGGTACCTCCACGGCCAGCTCTGAGGGCGCCGCTCGGACACGCGCCGACCACGCTTGGGCTGCCTTCGGGGTCTCAGATCGACCCTCTTGGAGCGAGCCGGACCGTCGAGCTTCCTGGCGTCGGCGGCCTTTGCCGAGCGCTGGGCCTCCGCGGCCTTCTCAGCTGACCCGAGGCGCTTGCCATCGACCCCGAAGTCCGGACTTGGTTCGGCAACGGAGCCCGGGGGCACCTTGGACGATTGGCTCCCACGCCGACCTCTCACCGCCCTGGTCGACTGCCCTCCATCGGTGAGTCGTGAGCCGCGCCATCTGCGACTCGCGCTCTGGGTGCCATCCGGGTCGGACCGGGCCGCTCCGGCAGAGCGCCGCTGTCGGGCCGGACCGGCGGCCGCGAGCGCGGCAAGCCCCTCGACCCCTTCGCGGGAGGACCCGGCGTCCACGCCGGCGGCCGGGGAACCGCCGTCGCGCGGACCGCCCCCAGGTGTCGAGTGGCCGGCAGCTGGTGACTGATCCATGCCGGAGTGAGAGCGGCCGGAGCCCTCGATGCCCTGGCCCCGGTCCGCGGGCACTGTCATCGCACCTCGCGCGGGGCTTGCGCGCGCGTCTGGCCTGGCCAATGACAAGGTTGGAGTTTGCCGGCCACGGCCTCGGACCAACTCATAGAAGCTCTCCACCATAGAGGCCGTGATCCGCGATGTAGGACGCGGCGGGGCTGGGCACGAGAAAATCGATCGGTGCTCCGCTGGCGACGCGCTGGCGAACATCGGTGCTCGAGACCTCGATGCGCGGGATCTCGACCCGGTGCCGGATCCCGGGCACCTCCCCCTTCGGGCGATCACCTGACCGGGTGACCTCGACGATGCTCGCGAGGGCGCGAACCTCGTCGATACGCTCCCAGGTGGTGAGGCCAGCGGCCACGTCACTGCCGACTATCAAGAACAGCTCCGCGGCGGGGTTCTGGCCATGAAGGGTCGCCAGGGTGTCAACGGAGTAGGTGATCCCACCACGATCGATCTCGAGACCGCTCACCGCGACCCCTGCAACGCCCGCCGCGGCGGCCGCCACCATGGCCAGGCGATCCCCGGCGGGCGTGATGGGGCGATCACCTAGCTTCTGCCACGGTTGGTTGGCCACCACGAGCAGGACGACGTCGAGATC
>JAHFUU010000192.1:0-3113 GCA_023264915.1 Microthrixaceae bacterium
ACCACGAAGTCACCGTCGTCGATGCTGGCACCGCAGTGGCGACGAACATCTGGCGCGGCCGGCTCGTCGCTGTGACCGGATCGGGCGGGACCGGCTCGTCGACCCTCGCCATCGCGCTCGCGACGGGCATGGGAAGCGACGTCCGCAACCGGGGACTGGTCGGGCTCGCTGACTTCTGCCTCGACGCCGAGCTGGCCGTCCTGCATGACGCCCGCGACATCGTCCCTGGTGTTCAAGAGCTCGTCGAGGCCCACCGGGCGGGTACACCAACCAGCGAGCAGGTCCGCGGCATGACCTTCGCCGGTCCGCAGCCCTACCGGTTGCTGCTCGGCCTCCGCAGGCGCCGAGACTGGGCCGTGCTCAGGCCGCAGTCCTTCCTTGCGGCGCTGAACAGCCTCCGCCGCACCTTCACGGCTGTGGTCTGTGACATCGACGCCGACCTCGAGGGCGACCGCGAGTGCGGCTCGATCGAGGTGGAAGAGCGCAACGTCATGGCTCGAACCGTTGCTGACCACGCCGACCTCGTCGTCGTCACCGGCCTGGGAGGGGTGAAGGGCCTGCACAGCCTGGTGCGAACCGTGGGCTCCTTCGTCGCTCATGGGGTTCCACAGGAGCGAGTCGTACCGGTCATCAACCGTGCGCCGAGACAGGCTCGCGCCCGCTCCGAGCTTTCCAGGGCGTTCGCCGAGCTGGTGACCCGATCCTTGCCCGGATCCGAAGAGCCGACACAGCCAGTGGTGTTCATCCCCGAGCGGCGCCGCGTCGACGCGGCGTTCCGTGACACCGCCGCCCTTCCAGCAAGCCTGGTCGGGCCGATCACCGCCGCCACCAACGCCGTGATGGACCGGCTGTCAGGCAACCCGGCCGGCACGCGAGAGCACCGTGAGCCCGAACGGATCCTTCCTGGGTCACTCGGCTCCTGGGACGAGCAAGAGGCAGCCGGATGAGCCTCGCCACCGATTCGTCCACAGCGGTCCCCGCTGACACGCCCCCACTGGTCGAGATCGAAAGGCGGGTACAAGCTCGGGCCAAGACGATCGCGCTGGACATGAGCTCTGGAGAGGGCGCCGGCCAGCTGCGACAGCTCATCGACGACGAGATGGACCTCTGGCACGGGGACTTCAAGCGAGGCTTGCGTCCCTTTGACCTGCCCAACGCTGCTGTGGTCGCCGAGCGGGCCTTCCGCAACCTGGCGGGGTACGGGCCCCTCGCCCCGCTGCTGGATGACAGCGACGTCTGGGAGATAATGATCAACTCGCCGGCGGAGATCTTCGTGAAGCGCCACATCGGGCCCAGCGGATACCACGACGAGGTCTTCCATGACGACGACCATCTGGTGCGCGTGCTCACCAAGGTCCTCGACGACGCCTCCAAGAGCCACCGCAAGCTCGACCCGACCGAAGGGCTCCAAGACGCCCAACTCGACAGCGGCGCTCGCCTTCACATAGTCCATGGCGACATCAGCCGTGGCGGCCACGTCATGGTGAACATCCGCAAGTTCACCGGTGTCCCGTTCCGCGAGATCTCCGAGCTGGTCGAGCGCGACATGCTCAGCTTGCCGGTGGCCGAGTTCCTGCGGGCATGCGTGCGCGCCAACCTGTCGATCATCTTCGCCGGCCCCCCAGGCTCGGGCAAGACCACCCTGCTGTCTTGCTGCGCCGCCGAGCTCGACCCGACCCTCCGGGTCGTCGTGGCCGAAGAGGTCTTCGAGTGTGACGTGCCCCTGCCGAACGTCGCCCAGATGCAAACCCGCCCAGCGCGACCAGACCGACCCGCGGTCGACCTCCGACGCCTTGTCGCCGGCTTCTTGCGCATGGCACCCGACGTCGCGATCGTCGGAGAGGTAAGGGACCGTGAGGCCCTGCCATTGCTGTTGACGCTGTCCTCCGGCGTGAAGGGCTTCACCACGATCCATGCGGGGTCGGCAAGGCAGGCACTGACCCGTTTGAGGTTCATCTGCCAGCTCTCTGATGCCTCCAACGAGCTTCCGATGTCGGCCCTCAACAGCCTCGTCAGCGAAGCCGTCGACATCGTGGTGCACTGCACACGAGGCCCCCAGGGCCCGAGGGTGACCGAGGTCGTCGCAGTCGAGGATCTCGCCGCCGGCGCGGACGCCACCCAGTTCACGACGACCGAGGTCTTCTCTCGGCACGGCTATGACCGGCCCATCACATGGTCGGGCAGCTTCCCCTCCCGCGCGCTGCGAGCCTTCCAGGACGCCGGCATCGACCTTCACGAGCTGGTGCAAAGGGGCGTGTCCCAACCCTGGAAGGGCCCGTGACTGCCGTTGTGGCAGCGCTCAGCGCCGCCTATGGCGTGTTCTTGGCGTACACCGCCCTCGCCATGGGCTGGACCGGCCTGACTCCCAGCCCCAAGGCCTCCAGGCGAGCCCTCCTGATCTCGTCACGGGCCCACGAGTGGCTCACGCAGTGCGGTCTCGGCGAGGTGCCCACGGCCGAGTTCGCTGGCGTCGTCGGGGCCCTGTTCGTGGCTGGATCGGTTGGAGGCATTGCGATCTTCGGCGCCCTGGTTCCAGCGGTGGCCCTCGGTTGCGTGGCCGGGATGGTCCCGGTCGCCTCGTTCCGCCAGAGGCGCGCTGCGCGCCAATCGGTGGCCCAAGAAGCGTGGCCACGCCTGATCGACGAGATGAGGATCCTCACGGGATCGGGCGGAAGGTCCATCCCCCAGGCACTCTTCGAGGTGGGCACCAACGGCCCTGATGCCCTCAGACCCGCATTTGCAGCAGCGCACCGCGAATGGCTCATCTCCACGAACTTCGAGCGGACCCTTGACGTGTTGAAGGATCGGCTCGCTGACGCCACCGCGGACGCCGCGTGCGAGACGCTGCTCGTGGCGTTCGAGGTCGGCGGGAGTGACTTGGACCGCCGGCTCGAAGCGCTCTCCGAGGACCGCCGCGCGGATGCTCAGGGCCGAAAGGACGCAAGGGCCAAACAGGCTGGCGTTCGCTTCGCTCGAAGGTTCACCCTGCTGGTCCCACTCGGCATGGCCATGTGCGGCATGTCAGTAGGAGACGGGCGAGCCGCGTACCAGACCGCCGCCGGCCAGGCAGCCGTCGTGGCGGGCCTCTCGATGATGGCTGCCTGCTGGCTGTG
>JAHFUU010000192.1:3123-5755 GCA_023264915.1 Microthrixaceae bacterium
GGGCGTCTCATTACCTGAAGCTCCCTGACAACGAGCGGGTGTTCGCGCGATGAGAATCGATTCGCCGGTCTCGCCCCGCAGAGACACGACCAGGGAGGTCTGGCCGTGAACCGCTGGCTGGTCGTGCCTGGAGCGTTGATGTGGGTAGGGCTCACGCTGATCCTCGCCGAGCGGCGCTGGTTCCGCCGGCCTTCCCTCACTGATCGGATCCGCCCATACACTCCCGGCGGGCTCAGCACGGTGCGCCGATCAGGGGTCTTGTCGGTCGGCTCGTTCCGTGACGTGATCGGACCTCTCGCTGCAAGCGTCGGCAACCGCGTGTCACGCAGCTTCGGAGTCGCTGACTCGATCGAGACCAGGCTCGAGCGGGCGCGCTCGCCACTGACCGTCCAAGGCTTCAGGATGCGCCAGATCGGATCCAGCGTCGTCGCGTTCGCCGTCGCTTCTGTGGCGTCCCTGATCCTCACGGTACCGGGTCCCATCGCACTCATCTTCATAGCGGGCTCCCCCCTTCTTGCGTTCCTGGCCCTCGAGCAAAGCCTTGACCACGCCTCCAAGCAGCGGCAGCGACGCATCTTCCTCGAGCTGCCAGTGCTGAGCGAGCAGCTCGGCATGCTCTTGTCGTCGGGATTCTCGCTCGGGGCCAGCCTCCAACGCATCGCAATCCGCGGAACCGGGGCATGCGCGGATGACCTGAAGAAGGTGTGCGGACGCATGCGCCAGGGCCTGTCTGAGATCGATGCACTCCGCGAGTGGAGCAAGCTCACAGACGTCGAGGCGCTCGACAGGCTCGTTGCGGTGCTGGCCCTCAACAGTGAGGCCGGTGACCTGGGCACCCTGATCAGCGAGGAGGCCCGGGCCATTCGCAGGGACGCCCAGCGCGAGCTCATGGCCACCATCGACAAGCGCAGCCAACAGGTGTGGATACCCGTGACCGTCGCGACCCTGGTCCCCGGAGTGATCTTCCTGTCCGTTCCGTTCGTCGCCGCGATCCAGCTGTTCACCAACAACTGAGACGGCACCAGCCGCCGGCTGACAGCCGGTGCCGACACTCCCCCACCACGACTGCACCGCCGAGCCCCCATCGACCCGACCCGACCCGACCGGAACCGATCCGACCCGACCCGACCCGACCCGACCCGACCCGCAGCAGCCAATCAGAGCCTGAACCTGCACTCGAACCACAATCCGAAAGAGGTACCCCGATGATCACCTGTAGATGGATCCTCGCTCTCACCCAAGCCCGCTGGGCCACTCGGGGATCGAGCGCGAACCAGCGTGGCGAGGGCGTCATCAGTGCCGCCATCGTCGTGCTGATCATGGCCATCCTCGGAGCGGCGATGTGGTTCGCGTTCAACTCGATCTGGACGCAGACCGAGTCCAAGACCACACAGAACGTCTCGTCCATCGGTACATGACCACTGCCCCGCGCGGGCGTGGCGACGCCGGCCACAGCATGCTCACCGCGAGCCTGGGGCTGTTGATATTCCTCAGCTTCTTGCTCTTCGCTGTCCAGTTGCTGCTGAACCTGTTCGAGACCTCGACGGTCACGGTTACTGCCCAGGAAGGGGCGCGCCTGGTGGCTTCGAGCAGGGTCGATCACTCTGACCCAACGGAGATGATCACCGCCGAGCGGCACGCCGAGGACAAGATGCGGGCTCTGCTCGGTCCCCAGGGGGCCACGGCGCGCTTTGACTGGTCATCCACCGGCGACCAGGTGGTGCTCCGCGTCCAGCTCGACACGCCAAGGTTCACCGCCCCGGCCTTTGGAGGGCGACTCCCCTATAACCACATCGACCGGACCGTCAGGGTCCGTGTCGAGGATCTCCGTTGAGCACGCGGTGCATGGCTGTCCGATGAGGTCACCCGACGGGCAACCGAACCAGCGGCACCGACTGCGGAGAGGCCAGCTCCTGCATGCGCCAGTGCAACAGCCTGGACACAAGCGCCGGCACGGGGTGAGAGCGCGCCAGCTGACCGTGCGCTCGGCAAGGTCCTTCCTCTCTGGGGACCGGGGCGCCGCCGGCAACATCGAGGTCCTGCCCCTGAGCGTGCTGGTCTTCGTGGTGGGCACGCTGCTGATCACCAACGCATGGGCCGTCATCGACGCTCGCATGGCTGTCTCTGCTGCCGCCCGCGAGGCAACCAGGGCCTACACCGAGGCGCCCGACGCCAGCTCTGCTGCGGGCCGAGCCGACGCGGCAGCACGATCGACCATCGCAGGGCACGGACGCGACCCGTCGCGCATGAGGCTGGACATGTCCACCCAGGCCCTCGCTCGCTGTGCGCCGGTGACGATCCGAGCAGGCTACGAGGTGCCTGCCATCCACCTTCCATGGATAGGTGGCTACGGTCACGGCTTCGACGTGTGGTCGACCCACACCGAGCTCGTCGATCCTTACCGCTCTGGCCTGGCCGGTGAAGCACAGTGCTGAGCGAGCGCCCCCGGGACCACGCGCCCCGAGCCGCTGAGCAACCCGGCGGCCTGGCCCAACCCAGGTTCTCGGGCGGCAGGCATGCAGCCGGCGAGGGCTCGCGCCTGGTTGGCGACGGTGGGAGCACGCAGATCCTGATGCCGGCAGGTCTGCTCGTGGTCTTGCTGCTCGGTGCGATTGCCTTTGACCTCTCCTGG
>JAHFUU010000003.1:0-7018 GCA_023264915.1 Microthrixaceae bacterium
CATGGCGTTCACGGTGAAGTCGCGTCGAGAGAGGTCGACCTCGACGGCCTCGGCGAAGACCACATCGGGCTTGCGTGAGTCAGGTGAGTAGGCCTCAGCCCTGTGGGTCGTGATCTCGAACTCGCGCCCATCCTTCTTTGCGCCGATTGTGCCGAATCGCTCACCTTGCGTCCAGATCGCGTCGGCCCAAGGACTGATGATCTGCTTGGTCTCCTCGGGCAGCGCGTCAGTGGTCAGGTCGACGTCCCCTGCCTCACCGAGCGGCTGTCGCACCATCAGATCGCGAACCATTCCGCCGACGAGGTAGACCCGCCTCCCTGCCTCTGTGAAGAGGTTTGCTAGTGGGCGGGCCTCATCGAGCACCGGCTGCCAGTGTGGGGGGATCACCCCGCCAACCTAGGGCCACGACCAGGCCCTTGAGAAGGCGACGCTCCTTGCCCTGACGATGACCCTGACGGTGGACGGCTCATCTGCTGGGAGCGCCGGAAGGGCTTCTCACCCTGGGACCGATGGAGATCCCGTTTGCGGAGTCAATCGCTTGGCGAACGAGAGGCCTGGGAGTCGCGCAGCCGAACCACTGCCGCCACCACCTCATGTCCCGGGCCGCCGGAGGTGGCCGGCTCAGGCCTGACACCGCCGCCGGCGAGGGCGGACAAAGTCGCCGCAACTGAGAGCTCCAGGCCCTTCAGGTCATAGCCTCCCTCGAGGAACCAGATCCGTCGGCCCGGCGGCACCAACCGCGCCAGTTCAGCGGTGACATCACCAAAATCACCCGCGGCCAAACCCAGACCAGCGATCGGATCGCGGCGGTGGCCGTCGAAGCCCGCTGACACCAGCAACCAGGTCGGGCGCCACTTCTCAGCGACCGGAAGCACCACCTGGTCCAGCGCTGACCGGTACACGTCTCCAGTGGTTCCATGAGGTACGGGGACGTTGATCGTGAACCCAACGCCTTCTCCCGTTCCGACCTCGTCCAGGGCCCCGGTCCCGGGATACAGCGGGAACTGGTGGATCGAGACGTAAAGGACACGGTTGTCTGAGTAGAAGATGTCCTGAATGCCGTTCCCATGATGCGCGTCGATGTCCACTATCAGCACACGCTCCCCTCGATCTGCCAACAGCGCGGCGGTGACCGCCGTGTTGTTGAAGAGGCAGAAGCCCATCGGGCCATGTGCAGTTGCGTGGTGACCAGGTGGGCGAACAGCGCAAAACGCCGCGTCTGCCTGTCCCGCCTCCAGGCGCTCGACAGCCTCCAGACCTGCGCCAGCGGCAAGCAACGCCGCCTCATAGGAGTGCTCACCCGCGGCCGTGTCGCCATCGATGTAGCCTCCTCCGGCCGCGGTGAAGTCCTTGAGCCATGCCAGGTAGCGACCCGAGTGCACCCTTTCGATCGCGCTTTCAGAAGCGGGTGTCGGCTCGAAAGGGACGAGATCTGAATCCAACCCGCTGGCACGTATGCCCCGCTGCACCGCCCCGAGGCGGGCAGAGCGCTCAGGGTGGCCTGCACCCGTCTCGTGGAGCTCATAGGCCGGATGGGTCGCCAGCAATATCCTCACTGATCGGAGGCTACCGGCCGCTCGCAGGATCGTCGGCCAGGCCTGCCCGGCGCTGAGCTCGTGAGTTGCGGTCGCGAGGTCCTCTGGAGTTCGAGACTCAAGAGCCAGAGAGCCGGGTTGATCTACTCGGCCGGGAGCCAACCGGGGGCCGGAGGCTCTATCCTTCGGGTGCCGGCCCGGCAGGCGCCGGGAACCGATCCAATTAGGTCAACACTTGGGCAAGAGCAACGTCGTCGACTGGGGCCCCGAGCGGCTCCGAATGAGTCCTTGGCGAGGTGACCCCAACATCGCGTGCCTCGCACCGGCAGGGGGTCGGCCGCTTCAAGCCAGCTCTTTGGATGCTGTCGTCACCGAGCTGCGCGAGCGTGGCTATAGGTCGGTCCTGACAGCAGCACTCACGGTCAACGAGCAGGACACATTCCTCGCGGCTGGCTTCAGGGTGCACGAGGAGCTTCACCTCTTGCGCCATGACCTTGACGCTGTCCCAACGCTCTCATCGGTGCGTTTGCGGCGTGGTCGACGCAGCGACGTGCGCGCCGTGCTCGACGTCGACAACCTGGCTTTTGACCGGTTCTGGCGCTTCGATTCCTTGGGTCTGGCCGACGCGCGGTGTGCCACCCCCACTTCGCGCTTCCGCGTAGCCGAACACCAAGTACCTGTTGCGGGATACGCCGTCTGTGGCCGGGCCGCAACAACTGGTTACCTCCAACGCCTCGCCGTACACCCAAGCTTGCAGGGTCGTGGCATCGGGTCATCGCTCGTGGTCGACGCCTTACGATGGTCCCGCCGCCGGGGTGCACGATCGGTGATGGTCAACACCCAGTCTGACAACTCGCGAGCGTTGGTCCTGTACGAACGACTTGGTTTCGTGAGGGAGCTACAAGGGCTCGCTGTGCTCGAGCTGAACCTCCAATGGCCCTGACAAAGCGGCACTCCCCGTTGCAGGATCCGAGATGGTCCCTTGCGACGGCCGCATTCGGGTTGACCATCATGGCGTTTCTGGCCTGTGTGGTGATTGCAGCGCCGGCGACCGTCGCCCAAACGCCCTCCGAACGACCGCGCGTCCAGCTCACCCAGCAAACACCGTTCGTCGGGCCCGCCGACACGTTCACCCTTCGCCTTCGAGTGACAGGGGCGCCGGCAGATGCTCGGCTTTCGTTCCGGTTGTACGACGATGCGTCCTCCCAGGGGAGGCTCCACTATCTCCGCACGCTCCGGGGTGACGAGCTGGGAGCCATGATCCACCAGCCGTACACGATCCCAACGGCCAACATGGGCCGCAACGAGGACGGAACCGTCACAGCAGCCTTCCAGATCGACTCATCGCGGCAACCCTTCATCGGATTCCGCCTGACTGACGAAGGGGTCTACCCGCTGCAAGTTGCCCTACAGGCGGGAACTGGAAAGGATCTCGATGCGTTTGTTACTCCGTTGATCCGGCTGCCGAGCCTGGCTCGCAACGACAACCCTCCCCTCGCTGTTTCTATGGTCGTCCCCCTTGACGCCCCTGTCGCCTTGAAGACGGACGGCGAGTTGGAGATGGATCCAGCCACGGTGAAGGGGCTCAATGACACGATCGATTCACTCGTCGAGCATCCTGAGGTGCCGCTGAGTGTCGCTCCCCTGCCCGAGACCCTCGTGAGCCTCCAGCGTCGCGATGAGAGCACCGGATCCGAGGGACCCTCGCGGCTCAAAGGAGCACTGGCGGGACGTCAGGTTCTGGCCTCGCCATATGTGCGTCTCGACCTTGGTGCGTTCGTGAACGACGGCATGAACGAAGAGCTCTCGAAGCGGCTCAACGCGGGCACTGAGGCGGTGGCGACTCTGCTCGGCGCCCGGCCCGACCGGAGGACCTGGATGATCACCGACAAGACGGTGACACCCCAAGCCATGGCGAAGCTGCGAGAGCTCGGCGTCGACCAGGTGGTGGTGCCAGAGGAGCTGTTGACGCCCCTCGATGCTCGCTCGTTCAACATGACTCTCACACGCTCCTTCGAACTGGATACCCCAGTTCCGCGGACTCGCGCCTTGATGGCAGACGGGATCCTTCGCGCGCACGTCGCCGCTTCGGACAACATGACGCTCAATGCGAACCGGCTCCTTGGTGACCTGGCGATCTTGTACTTCGATCAGCCTCAGCTGAAAAGAGGCGCTGTGCTCGGGCTGCCCTCAGGCGGCAGCATTCCCAAGGAGTTCCTCGACACCTTGCTCGCGGCACTTGGCACATCGGTGCCCTTCGAGACCGGAGGGAAGTCGATCCTGAGCCCCGCGACTCTCGACCGGCTGTTCGCTTTCGCAGAGCCCGCCGGACAGAACGGGGGGCGGGGCTTCACCGAGGGCGTGGCGCGCCCCGAGGCGACCCTCGTCAGGGGATGGGCTCATGACCCGCCCGGAACACTTGGCAGTTACAAGCTGCAGCTCTCTCTGGCGCGGACAAGCCTGGCGGGGTACCGATCGATGCTAGGTCTGGGCGAAGCCGGGCGACTGGATCACCTAGAGCTGAGCCTCACCGTGTCTGCTGCGGCGCAGTTCGATCCCGCGCAACGTCAGGCTTACCTTGACGGAGCCGTCGAGTTCGTGAACAGCCAGGCTCAAGGCATCAGCGTCCCCGAACAGCAGCGTGTCACGCTCACTTCCTCAGATGGCCAGGTGCCGCTCATCCTTCAGAGCAACCTCCAGTACCCGGTGTCAGCCCGCGTGACGCTCACCAGTGACAAGGTGGACTTCACCGGCAACGACGAGTTCACGACCCTGCTGCGGCCGGGTGCTAACCGCATCGACTTGCCCATCCGGTCCCGATCCTCGGGCGCGTTCCAAGTCAACGTCTTGGTCAGCTCACCAGACCGAGTACTTCCGATGTCGTCTGGGAGGCTGCCTATCCGTTCGACTGCAATCTCGGGATTCGGGCTGGGGTTGACTATCGGGGCCGGGCTCTTCCTTGCCATCTGGTGGGCGCGACACTTCCGTCAGGCACGCCGGCACCAGCGCCTCGTGCGAGTTGATCGGCATCCATCAGCCGCCGGTGCGAGAAGCCAAGCCACCTTGGTGGACGAACAGGCACCGAACCCGGACCAATCCGAGCCCTCCCAACCGTCGGCCATCTAGTGAATGCTCGATCCGCGATGACGGCTCGGCTCTTCGGGATGCCCGTGCACCCGGGCTTGCGGCTCCGACCCACGGACGAGGAGGACCAGGCGACTCCTTTCCGGCGCCAACCTGACCCCCACCGCCGCCTCAAGCGTGCTCGACCGTCGCCGAAGGGGCTTCACTGATCATGTCGCGCAGTAGCACAGGTGGGTGACCGGAGCTACGCTCGACTGGCAACTCACGGCCGGTGCCATGCGCATCTTCCGAGCTGGAGGAACCCACCGATGGCTGTCCGAATCGTCACCGACAGCGCCTCTGACATCCGGCCCTCCACGGCGGCTGAAGCTGGCATCGTGGTCGTCCCGCTCAGCATCCGCTTCGGGGAACACGAATACATTGATGGCGTCGAGCTGACTCCCGAGCAGTTCTATGAGAAGCTCGCAAGCAACCCAGAGCTCCCCGAGACAGCGGCGCCGGCTCCCGGCGCCTTTGAGGCCGCTTTTGAGGAGCTGACGCGCGAAGGTGCCGATGAGATCGTCTGCATCAACCTCTCCTCTGAGTTGTCGGCCACGATGCAGTCGGCTCTGACGGCTGCCAAGTCAGGCGACGGGTCCGCCAAGGTCACGGTTGTTGACTCGTTGTCGATAAGTGCCGGTCTGGGCACACTCGTTCTCGAGGCAGCAAGGGCCGCAGCAGATGGTATGCCCGCCACGCAGATGGTCCACATGCTCGAAGCTCTCCGTGAGCGAACCCGGGTCTATGGTGCGCTCGACACGCTCGATCACCTCAAGAAGGGTGGGCGTATCGGCGGGGCCAGAGCTTTCTTGGGTTCAGTCCTCTCTATCAAGCCATGCATCGCTATCAGCTCTGGTGCAGTCGTTGAAGCGGGCAAGCCTCGAACCCGTCACAAGTCGATGATCTGGCTGCGCGACAGGCTGAGGTCCGATGGCGACATCGAACATCTATCTGTCATGCATGCCGACGCCTCTGATATCGACGAGATGCTCGAGGTTCTCAGCACCGACTTCTCACCCGATGACATCCATGTCGACCTGATCGGGCCGGTGATAGGCACTCATGGTGGACCCGGCACGCTCGGCGTCTGCTACCTCGCGCCGCACTAGCAACACTACGGTTGGCTGGCGTCGACCGGCCGTGACCAGCGCGAGCAGTCGTCCAATCTCGCCGTGCAAAGCCCTGCCCCACAACGACCGACAGGAAGCGCTCATAGCGGCCAGCTAGTGGCAGGTCGCTACCAGCTCTCGCGCCCGATCGCGAGCGGAGGCATGGCCGAGGTATGGCAAGCGACCGACACGGTTCTCGAGAGACAGGTGGCGGTCAAGGTGCTCCACAGGCACCTGGGCGCAGACGCGAGCTTCGTGGCACGCTTTCGTACCGAAGCGGTCGCAGCAGCGCGGCTGCACCATCCGGCCATCGTCTCCATCTACGACACATGCAGCGATGAAACCGTCGAGGCCATCGTCATGGAGCTCGTTCGCGGACAGACACTTCGCCAGTACCTAGATACCGTCGGCCCACTGCCCTCCGATGAGGCCATCGACATAGGTGCAGAGGTAGCCGATGCTCTGGAAGCGGCACACCAGTCCGGTCTCGTCCACCGCGACATCAAGCCGGCCAACATCTTGTTGTGCCAAGACCACCGCGTGATGGTCACCGACTTCGGCATCGCCAAGGTGCGAGACGACACGGACCGGACAACTACCGGCACCATGTTGGGGACAGTCAAGTACCTCGCTCCAGAGCAGGTCGAAGGCGAACCGGTGGACGGTCGTACCGACGTCTACGCCCTGGGCGTCGTCCTGTACGAATCGATCTGTGGACGGGTTCCCTTTCAGTCCGATTCTCAGGCTGCGACGGCGCTCGCACGCCTTCACTCGACTCCCGCGCGCCCACGCCAGATCCGTCCGAGCGTGCCTCGCGCGCTTGACGAGGTCATCATGCGGTCAATCGAACGACAGCCCTTGTCTCGATACCAGTCCGCAGCGAGCCTCCGCGCCGCTCTTCTGGCGGCGCGGTCGGACAACACCTCAAGAGCATTGGCTGCTGACTACACCTCGATCCGACCAGCCGAGACTCGGACGCAGTCTCGTCAACCGGACCTGCCGATTCCTCGGCGCAAGCGCCCCAGGCGCTGGGTCGTGCCAGCGTTGGTAGCGATCGTCGTGTTGTTGGTCCTTGCAATCGCCGGAGTCCTCGTCTACCGGACGCGAACAGGAGAGAACCCTCTTGACAAGCTGCGCGACACTACCGGAATCGAGGTTCCGGGGGCAACGCCTACCGTCGCGTTGAGGATCCTCGACGCCACACCATTTGACCCAGCGCCAGGGGATGGCCGGGAAGACAACGCCGACGCC
>JAHFUU010000003.1:7028-17646 GCA_023264915.1 Microthrixaceae bacterium
AAGCTCGGCGGCATCAAGCCCGGTGTGGGTCTGGTGCTACGGGTCCAGAATTCCACCTCGCTGCGGGAGATGATCGTTTCATCTCCTACCAAGGACTGGTCCGCATCGGTCTATGTAGCCGACTCACCACGATCCGCTCTGGGGGAATGGGGCGCGCCCGTAGACACCAAGGTCAACGTCTCCGGCTCAACCGAGTTCGACTTGTTGGGGGCCAGAGGCCAGTACGTCCTGTTGTGGATCACCGATCTCGGGAGTGCACCCCCACGGGTCTCAGCACAGATCGACGAGATCCAGCTGACCGGCCACACCTGAGACCTCAGACCCCTCGCAGCCCCAAGCCATGAGCTGACTCTCGCTACCGCGTGCGGGTAGGTAACCTCGGCTCATCGTCACTGTCGATGACCAGACCCTCGTACCAGCGGCCCAGGCGGGTGACCGCGTCGCGCTCGAGGAGCTGTTGCGCCGCCACCACGACCGCGTCTTTGCGATCTGCAGGCGACTCGCCGGCAACGATGCGGACGCTGCGGATGCGACCCAGGAAGCGTTGATCGCCCTGGTGCGGGGCCTGCCCCGATTTGACGGTCGGGCATCCTTCTCTACCTGGGCATACCGAGTCACGACCAACGCTTGCCTGGACGAGATGCGTCGCCGCAAGCGCCGGCCAGACCCTGGACTCCCTGCCAACGAGGTTCAACCGCTCGGTCAGTCTCCCCACCTCGATGACCAAACAACAGATCGATTAGTCATCGATCAAGCCCTTCGTGATCTCCCTGAGGAGTTCCGATCAGCGGTCGTGCTCCGTGACGTCCTGGGCCTGGACTACGCGGAGATCTCAGACGTGCTGGAGATACCACCGGGCACTGTCCGGTCCAGGATCGCCAGGGGACGCTCCCATCTGGCACGCCGTCTGAGCGGTGCGTCGACTGGGAACCAAACCGATACCGCGAGCGTACAAGAGGGGTCCTATGAGTGACCTCCGGCGCAAACCCGACGATGACATGCTCAACGCATACATAGACGGTGAAGCCACACCAGAGGAACGGGCGCTAGTCGAGTCCGATGCGTCTCTGGAAGAGCGGATCGGGCTCCTGCGACGGGTCAGTGAGGCCGTGCGCGTAGCAAACCCGCCATCAGCAGCAACTCGCGAACGCAACGTCACGGGCGCGCTCGCGGTCTTTGATGCAAGCTCCGACGAATCGGGGACCGGTGTCGAGGCGCCAGGTCTCTCGTCCCCACGGAATACTTCCGGGCAGGCAGCCCAACCGCCCCTCAGCGGCATGACCGGACTCGGTGCCGCTACGGATATCAACACCGCTCGCAAGCGCCGAAATCGCCGGCGTCTTACTGCGATGAGCGTCGCCGCCATCACGTTGGTGGGCTTCGTGATAGCTGCGACGCTGCTGACACGTGCCATCACCTCAGTCCCTGTCAACGAGGCAGCGCAAGTGCCAAGGACCGCTGCCAAGGAGCTGATCCAGACGCACGACGGCTCGGTTGTGGGCAGTGGTGCTGCCTCGGAGGAAGGCAACGGGTCTCCCTCAAGAGCTTCGGTACCCACGGTGTCCTCGCCCTCCCCCGCTCCCGCAGGCCGGCCGGCCGAGCCTCCTCGAGCAACCACCGGTCCGACAGCTGGGATCGCTTTCGTGGGCGATCTCGGTGCTACCTCTCCCGGGCCTCAGTTCCGTACCCTCGTAGGCCAGCAGATCGAGCACCTCAATGCCGAGAGGGCGGTTGGTGACTTGCCTTCGAGCGACACGGGTGATGGCGTCACCGCCTCGGAAGGGTCCACCAAGTGCCAAGACGCTGTCCGCTCCACTGATCCCAAACTGGGCCCGTTGGTGATGGTGGGGTCAGTCCTCATCGACGGCACCCCGTCAACCGTCTTGGCATTCGCGTTTGTCGACCCAAACGATCCAACCAGGGTCGGACATCGCGCTTTCGCCGTAGCATCCAACTGCTCGATCATCGACGTCGAAACGCTCTGAGTCATCTGGCTCACTGTCATTCGGCGGCCGGCCCATGCCCGATTACCATGGTGCGCCATGGCTGAGACCTCCTCGGCGCAACCGATCGCTCCCCCCGTCGAAGACCCCATGGCACCGTCAACATCGGTGCCTCCGCCTGTGGACGACTGGCCCAAACAGGCCACGGATGCCGTCGTCAAGGTGGTCGATGCCGTACGCGACAAGACCACCGGCCCGGCCGTCAATGCCGCTCACGCCCTCAAGTACGGCATCGTCTTGTTGTTCCTGGCCTTCGTGCTTGGGGTGGTGGGGCTGGTGATCACCATGCGGCTGTGTGAATCAATCATCCGCACCATCGCCGAGCGGTTTGATTCAACCAACTCGCTGTTCCTTGAGCCGATGTGGCTCGTCTACCTGTTGTTCGGGGTCCCTTTCTGTGTGATTGGTCTAGTCCTCTGGCGCAAGGCCAACCGCCCAGCGAAGGCCTCACGATAGGTTCAGCTGCTGAACTGCCATCGGTGCCGAGGCGGCCGGGGTTGGCCGTTCCGATCGGCCTTGGTATCCGGGGGAGCAACGGTATCGACGTCCAGCTCCCTCTTGCAGGAAGGCTAGGAAGATCAGTTCTTCCGAGGCGGGTAGCTGTCGCTTTCTGAGCTTCAGCACTTTGAATCGCGAGTCAACCGCTGACGAGGGAAGCCCGCAGAAGTCCCAGGGCAGCGCAATGGGTCACCGAAGCACACCTTCGGGCTTGCCCGGGCGGCGCCGTGAGTGGCAGGGATCGGGCCGCCCGGTTGTGACAGCCCGATCCCCGGGGATGACCCGTCAAGCCGGGGCGCTGCCCCGCTGGTGATCGAGGGACCTCGCCAGATCTTGGCAACCCTAGAGTTGATGCCGGCGCCTATCGAAGGACCATCGCGCCTACGTGTTCGCAAGACGATTGGAGCAAGATGCCCTCACAAATCCGCAACGTGATCATCATCGGGTCGGGCCCGGCGGGCCTGACGGCAGGGATCTATACAGCGCGGGCGAACCTTGGGCCGCTCGTGATCGAGGGTGAACTCTCCTCGACCAGTGATCAACCGGGTGGCCAGCTCATGCTGACCACCGAGGTCGAGAACTACCCTGGGTTCCCAGAAGGGATCCTGGGGCCGGACCTGATCGCCAACTGCAGAAGTCAAGCCGCCCGGTTCGGCGCCGAGTTCCTCACTGACAAGGTCACCAAGGTGGACTTCGAGACCCAGCCCTATTCGGTTTGGGTCGGCGACCCCGGCTCCCCCAAGCCAAGCTTCCGAGCTCACTCGATCATCGTGTCGACCGGGGCACAATCGCTCATGTTGGGCTTGGATTCCGAAGCCGCATTGTTGGGCCATGGGCTTTCAACGTGCGCGACTTGTGACGGGTTCTTCTTCCGGTCCCAGGAGATCGCAGTTGTTGGAGGAGGCGATTCGGCTGTTGAAGAAGCCCTGTTCCTCACCAAGTTCGCAGACAAGGTGACGATCGTTCACCGTCGCGACGAGCTGCGCGCTTCGAAGATCATGCAAGATCGCGCCAACGCCAACCCGAAGATCGAGTTCCTCTGGAATCACGTCGTGGATGACCTCCTCGGCGACACCAAGCTTGATGGGGTCAAGGTACGGAACGTGCGAGATGGAGCGGTTTCTACCCTGCCTGTTAGCGGGTTGTTCGTTGCGATCGGGCATCGACCAAACACTGACCTGTTCAAAGGCATCTTGGACATGGAAGACAGCGGCTACCTGAAGACACGGCCAGGCTCCACGCAAACCAACGTTGCGGGCGTGTTTGCATGCGGTGACGTTCAGGACCACACTTACCGCCAGGCCATCACGGCAGCGGGCTCCGGCTGCATGGCGGCCATCGATTCCGAGCGCTGGCTCGAATCCCGATCATGAACTGGCGTCAAGACGGCTTGACAGGCGGTCCGCCGACAACCTGCTTGTTGGTTATCGTCAAGGAGACCTTGACACACGGCCGGTGGGCTTCTTCGCTACTCCAGGATCGACAAGACAGCTAACGTGCGTATCGTTGGGAATGTTCAGGTGCTGGCATCGGTTGTTGGCATGAATTCATGGGATAGATCGGATCCCACACTCGTTCTTTGGGAGGCAGGCTATATGACCGAAGTCTTCACACTCAGCGATGGCACCTTCGATGAGGAGATCGGTGCCAGCGACCAGCCCGTGATAGTCGACTTCTGGGCCGAGTGGTGTGGTCCCTGCAAACTTGTAGCTCCCATCCTCGATGAGATCGCGGCGGAGCACGGTGGCAAGATCAGGGTTGCAAAGCTCAACATCGACGAGAACCCCAAGGTCACCCTTCGTTTCGGCGTCATGAGCATCCCAACCATGATCGTCTTCCAGGATGGAACCGAAGCGAAGCGACTGGTGGGGGCCAAAGGCAAGGCTCAGCTTCTCCAAGAGCTCAACGAGTTCATCTGAGCGATCCTTGGGTCGGGTCCAGGCATGGAGCGGGATACTCGACTCCACACCTGGTAGTTGCCACCGCGGGACGACCGGCCCGACATCCGGGAATTCGAGTTGAGCGTCCCATTTTCGATGCCAGGTTGAGGATCCAAGCTCCCCTCCTCAGCAAGCTGGCATCACGCCAAGGGACACGAGGCCGCCCTCCCTGCCCGACACAACCCCTGTTCAGCGGTGACATCGGGCACAACGCGCAACGTTAACCACAGGTTTTGCCACAGACTGTGGATGTAGCACTTACGTTCAGGTGAGGGGTTACCCATCGGTCACCTCCTACTGTTGAGACACCGCGTTCTGGAACGTGGCTCACAGGCTGGTGGCTGAGGCTAGCCCGCATCCCTCAGTCGCTCTCGCGACCTTCGACCATCGCCCTGTAGATACGCTCCAAGTCCTCGATCCCCCCGAAGTCGATGGTCAACCGGCCCCGACGACCCCTGATCTGCACGGATACCCTGGTGTCCAGGTGTGAGGACAGGAGTTCTTCCAGCTCCAACAGCGCGGCGGGGCGCTCCACGGGTCGTTTTGGAGACGGCACGGACTGAGTCTCATCGCTTGACTGCACACGCTGACGTACCTCTTCCTCTACCCGGCGCACGGACCACTTCCCATCACTAGCTTGTCTGGCCAAGAGCAGTTGCAGCTCTGGTGCCTCAACTGCGAGTAGTGCCCGGGCGTGCCCAGCGCTGAGCCTGCGACTCGCCACAAGATCGACGACCTCGGTAGGGAGTTGGAGAAGTCGGAGAGTGTTGGTGACCGCAGATCGGCTCTTACCCACGCGACCAGCGACTTCGTCGTGGGATAGATCGAACTCATCGATGAGTTGACGAAAGGCTGCCGCCTCCTCGATAACGTTCAAGTCCTCCCGTTGAAGGTTCTCAACGAGGGCCTCTTCGAGGGATTGTTGGCTAGCAACATCGCGCACCAGCGCAGGTAGGTGTGTCAGGCCGGCTCGACGTGCAGCCCGTAGCCTGCGCTCCCCCGCTATCAGCTCAAAAGCCTCGGTCCCCGACTCATCGACAAAGGAACGGACCAAGACCGGTTGAAGGACCCCAACAGCCTTGATGGACGTGGCGAGCTCTTCAAGGGCTGCTTCGTCGAACCCTCCCCGTGGTTGGTTTCGATTCGGCCTCACCAGATCGATTGGCAGCCGTTGGAGACTGCCACTTGTTGGTAGTGCATCGATAGGAACTTCATCTTGGGGCGGGATAAGGGCTTCCAAGCCCTTACCCAGACCGCTTCTGCGACCCACCGCTCACCTCCTTGGCTAGCTCGCGGTAAGCGATCGCTCCTCGCGAAGTTGGATCGAACTGGATGATCGGCTGCCCAAAGGAAGGGGCTTCCGATAGGCGAACCGTACGCGGAACCACAGTCCTGCAAACCTTGTGATCGAAGTGCCTTCTAACCTCATTGACCACTTGATCAGCGAGGTTCGTGTGCTGGTACATGACCAGCACGATGGCGCTCACCTCTAGATCTCGGTTCAAGTTCTTGCGGACAAGCTCGACGTTGCGGAGCAGTTGGCCCAACCCCTCTAGGGCGTAGTACTCACACTGGATCGGAACCAGGACCTCAGAGGCAGCGGCCATGGCATTGACCGTAAGGAGTCCGAGAGAGGGTGGACAATCGATGAGGACGAATTCGTAGTTGTCGCACACCTCGCGCACAGCGTTCTTCAACTTCAGCTCACGGCTGAAGGCTGGAACGAGCTCGATCTCTGCGCCGGCCAGATCAAGGCTCGCGGGGGCAAGGAACAGGTGCTTGATCTCAGTCGCTTCTATGCACTCATCGAGGTGTGTGTCATTCAAGATGACGTCATACATCGAAACTTCAAGCTCACGAGTGTTCACGCCCAAGCCAGTGCTGGCGTTCCCCTGGGGGTCGAGATCGATCACGAGCGTCCGGTATCCCAGGTCTGCAAGGCAAGCCCCAAGGTTGACGGCCGTCGTGGTCTTCCCGACCCCGCCCTTTTGGTTTGCAACGGCAACTATCCTGGGTAGCGGGCGTGCCGCTGAGAAACCGGAGCCCACCGACACAACCTGCTCGATCTCCTCGAGGTCACCTGGTAGATCCAGGTGCTTGACCTTCTCCAACGACATCTCATTGTTCGCCTCGGAGGGGCTCACATCTTCCATGGTCTCCTCACCCGTTTGTGGACGCCTACCGGTTCTGGCCCCCGGATTCGCAATCCTTTCCCTCTAGGAGGCCACGGTCAAGGGATGTTTCACGTGAAACTTGATGGGCCAGCGAACAACGGCCGTTTAGCCGGGATCCCCGTGCGCCGCGGGAATCTGGCAGGTGTCGGGGCTACCTTATCAATCACCTGGATCGAATCTTCTGAGCTGCCCAGAGCAAGACCCAGAGCGCTCAGATCGACGGCGCTCCAACGGCGCGAACCGTCATCTGGGGGTTCGCTCACCGCTAGACGTCCCTGGAGCTTCAAGAAGCCAGCCGCGCATTCGGCTACAACTGCCGGCGGTCCAAACGATCGTGCCACCACCAGATCAGTGCTACCGCGCAAGGCGGGGTCATGAGCAAGAACCTCCGCGCGGCCCAACAGGACCGACACCCGATCCGTCCATCCAAGGTCGTCGATGACCTGCTCCAACAGCCTCAAGCGCGAGGGCTTCCCATCCAGGAGAAGCCAGGTTGACCGAGGCCACCACCACGCCAACATCAATCCAGGCACGCCAGCACCCGTTCCTAGGTCAATCATCTGACCGGACAGATCCTTGCCGAGGGCGTCTACAAACCGGTGAGCTTGTCGAACATGGTCGCGAACAGGCCGAGGGCCCAGGAATCCGAGCTCGCGAGCGTTCTCCAACCACTTCAGCAATGACTCGCGACCCTGAACAGGGCTGTTCGGATGCCCGGTTGAAGGGCCGTCCACGGTGGGTGGATTGCTTGGAGGCTCCAACTCAAACTCATCGCCTGGGCCACTCAGCCCCAACGTGGCCACGGGAACGTGATCACTTGAGGGGGCGGATGACTACTCGCCTGAAAGGCTCGGTTCCTTCTGACGAGGTGGCAACGCCGTCGATCTCGTTGATGGTGTCGTGCACGACCTTCCGGTCAGCGGGGTTCATCGGCTCGAGCACCTTCTGCTTCCCTGATGCGCTCACCTGCTCTGCAACAGACTGGGCGAACCGTTCTAGTGCGGCCCGCCGCCTGTTGCGATAGCCCCCTATGTCGATACGGACTCGCCCTTGATACACCCCCGTTGCCTTGCGCTGGAGGACTGTGCGGGCGATCTCTTGGATCGCAGTGAGAGTCTGTCCCTTCGGGCCGATCAGGAGGCCCAAATCTGGTGCTTCGACCAGAACCTCGAGGAGCTCGTCATCGACCTCCTGGCGTCCGACTCCCGCCTCGATCCCGAACGCGTCCACCAGACCTTTCAAGAATGCCTCAATGATGTCTGCCTGCTCGCTTGTTGGAACCGTTTCAGTGCTCATCGCTTTCCCCTCTGGTTGTCTCCCCCCACCTGAACCCTTGGTTGTGGTGGACTTGGTCGGCTTCGTGGCTCGTTGCTCACTCGTCTTGGCCTGTTTGGAGTCTCGCCGAGATCCCACCTCAGATTGGTCGCGTGGGCCGTCTTCTCCTCTTTCGGGTCGTTGGAGGTTTGACGGCGGTCGAGTGACCTCTGAGCCTTCAAGCTGAGATCTGCTTCCCTTCCTGGAAGAAGCCTTGGGTTGGCCACCATCTCGCTTCTTGGAATCGTTTGTGTTGGATGAATGCCTCGGCCGGCGATCGCGGCGATCCGCCTTCGGCCTCGGATGTTTGGGTTGAACCCGCGCGCGCACGCGCGCCTCTCGCCGGACCCGTCCGAACAGGCCGCTCTTTGGTTCCTCCAGGATCTCGAATTCGGCCTCCTGCTCATCTACCCCTAGTTGGTCAAGTGCCGCGTCCTTGGCTTCTTCAATCGTCTTTCCTGTGGTCTCTACCCACTCCACGAATCACCTCTTCTTGGACTTCCGGGCACGTGGCTGGAGCGACGGCGATGAGCCCTTGCCCTCGGTCTTCGCTCCAGCAGACCGTTGGCGAGACCCCTCTGGCCGCCCCGATCCCTGTCTGGCACCCTCGTTCTTCGCACT
Organism: Microthrixaceae bacterium; assembly: GCA_023264915.1. Classification (GTDB taxonomy): domain Bacteria; phylum Actinomycetota; class Acidimicrobiia; order Acidimicrobiales; family Acidimicrobilacustridaceae; genus JACPNV01. The sequence goes on from JAHFUU010000003.1 coordinate 15,579, forward strand.
TGCGCTTCTGTCACTACCCCGCGCCTTGCTGACCGCCTGCTTCTTGTTGACTGCCTGCTTCTGGCGAGCGCCTTGGCCTTTGTTGGATCCTTTGCCGCTTGCCTTGCCGTCTCCAGACGATCCGCCGCGCGCACCTCCTCGTGCCGCACTAGTTGGGCCAACTGGCTTCGGTTCCTTCTTCGACGCGCGATCCCCGGTGCCGGGGTCGCTCCCACCTCGACGCTTGATCCCATAGATGCTCCGGGATATGAACCCCTGAAGCCCTACCCGCCAGAGGTTGGAGACTGCGAAGTACAAGACCAAGCCGGCTGGCAGGCTTAGAGAGATCAACGGAAGTACGACCGGCATGATCTTCATCAACGTCTGCTGTTGTGAACTCATCACAGCATTGGGGTTACGCCCCTGGATCTGGCGTTGCTGATAGAAGCTTGTAAAGGCTACTATCGCTATCAGGAGGACGTAGGGCACTGAGGCGACGAGGCCCTTGACGTTCCAAGTCTCAGTGAGACTCAAGGACAGATCCATGCTGAGGGCGTTCATGGTCGTGGATCCCTGCAAGGATTGATAGAGCTGCGAGTTGTGGTCGAGATAGGCGGGATCGAACGGTGTGTACCATGCTCTGGCTACCGAAAGCCCTTGGTTGGTCGCGAACTGACCACTGTTGAAGCCGGCCTCATAGCCGATCTCACTGACCCGGCGCGTCAACCCCCGAAGGATCTGGTAGAGGATGAAGAAGACGGGCATCTGCACCAGGAGCGGTATGCACCCACCCAATGGATTGATGTTGTTCTCGCGGTAGAACTTGAGCAGCTCCTCGTTCTGGCGTTGGCGATCGTCCTTGTACCTCGCTTGGATCTTCTTCATTTCAGGTTGAAGCTGTTGCATGACCATCATGGACCGTGTGCTCTTCAACACCAACGGTGTAGTCACAGCCATTACCAACAACGTCAGCAGCACTATTGAGGCTGCGTAGTCTGGTATGAAGGAGTAGAAGGCCGCCAAGATGTTGGCAACAAGGTCATAGAGAAGGTTCATGTCCTCACAGCCTCGTTGGCGTCGGCGGAGTTTGGGGCACCGCAAGGCGCATGATCTGTCGATTTTGGCACCATGCGTGCCGGCACAGGATCCCACCCTGCCGGGCCCCACGGATTGCATCGCAAGATCCGGCGGACACTCAGGTGCCCTCCGTGGACCAAGCCTTGGTCTTCGAGGGCCGCAAGCGTGTAGCTCGAGCAACTGGGCACGAACCGGCACGGTGACCTGCGCCGGGCCGCAAGGCGCTGATAGCCCCGGACACACCAAGTTGCCGCCCTCACAGGCAAGCTGGGTTGTCGAGCTGGTTGAACTGCAAGAGGTGCGTCGGGGGCGCAGCCCCAATGGTTGGTCGTTGGGCTCACTGAAATGCTCCTGCTTGCTCCAAAGCGCGGTGAAGGTCGGCGCGTAGAGCATCAAAGTCCAGATCAGACACACCAGGGACGGCCGAAAGCAAGTAGGCGCCGTCTCTCAGCATGCCTGCGCGATCGAGTGACCGAAGGCATTCGAGCAGACGCCTACGAACCCGATTTCGCGTTGGCGCTGTGCCGATCTTTCTCGTCAGAGCGAAAGCGATGCGAGGTGGTGGGTCGCCTGGAAGAAACGAGACCATCACGATCTCGCCCCGCCCACGGTGACCCTTCCTCGGCAGGTGGTGCAGTGTGAGCTGGTCGCGGACACGCCAGATCAAGCGGACAGGCGGTGGCGACCCTTGGCCCGCCTGTTGCGAATGACCGCTCGACCGCCACGCGTCGACATCCGGTGGCGGAATCCGTGCCGGCGTGCCCGCCTTCTGTTGTTCGGTTGAAACGTCCTTTTCACCTTGCGTCTCCTTGTCCACAGGCCCTCCGTTCAGGCGTCCTGAAGGAAGAACCTCAGTTGTCCTCGGCTCCGATCAAACTGAACCATCTCTATGACCGATGTCACGAAAGCTTAGGGGGCATCCAGGCTGACTCGTGCTCGCAGCGAAGAGCCAGGTGCGGACGCCCCCAAGCCGACCATGCGAGAAGGGTTCCGAAAAGCTCCTCCACCGTAG
>JAHFUU010000003.1:17656-18939 GCA_023264915.1 Microthrixaceae bacterium
CCGCGCCGCGTGAGTGGTGACTCCAGGGGGGACCATGCGACGCCGCTCGCTACGGCCCGCAACCCGATCAACTACCTTGACCAGGGGTTATGCCAGCGTTCCAGCAATCCTTTCCACAGGGTCTTGCGCGGGCAGGCCCATCTGGTGCTACGGTGCGATTCCCGCCAGTGCAGCAAGCAATCGATGTGGTCGAGGGTCGGTTCCTGGCCACGACAGCTTGCAGGTCCGCGAAGGTGGGTGACAACGAATCTGTGTTTCACAGCCGCCTTGGTGTGCAGATTTCACGCATATCCACAGTATGTGGAAGGCCCTGTGGATCGACAAACGGTTGGGGGAGGGTAGAACCAGGTGGATGATCCAGAAGTCCTGTGGAAAGCCTGTTCGGAGGTGTTGCGCGATCAGGTTTCAGAAGCCGTGTGGCTTACGACGTTCCAGGCAGTCGAGCCCGTTTCCTACGACGGGCGAGGACTCGTTCTCGCGGTTCCCCATCAGTTGATTAAGGAGCGGATCGAGCAGCGATACCTCACGCTCGTAGATGGCGCGCTCGCGGACGTAGACGCTGCGGGTACCGAGATCACATTCGAGGTCATAGCCCGCGAAATGGAAGAGGATCCACCCCAACCCGATGCACCCTCCCTGGACAGTGGTATCGAGGTCGACCCCGACACCCTCACGCAGTCCCAGCCCTCTCCGCCAGCGCCTATCCAGACCCCTGGACTTGCCACGTCGGTGGAGCGCCCACAGGGTGCCGAGGTCAACCCCAGGTACAGATTCGAAGACTTCGTCACAGGCAGCTCCAACCGATTTGCTCACGCAGCGGCCCTGTCGGTGGCTGAGACCCCCGCGAAGTCCTACAACCCTTTGTTCATCTATGGCGATGCCGGCTTGGGCAAGACCCATCTGCTTCAGGCGATAGCGCACTACGTGCATGAGCACTACCCGAACTCCCGCGTTCGTTACGTGTCGACTGAGACGTTCCTCAACCAGTTCGTAGACATGATTCGGACCAACACCCAAGCTGAGTTCAAACGTCGATACCGTGCCGTCGACGTGCTTCTGCTAGATGACATCCAGTTCATCGAGGGCCACGAACAGCTCCAAGTCGAGCTGTTCCACACCTTCAACGACCTCTACGACGCTCGACGCCAGATCGTCTTGTCATCTGATCGCCCCCCCGACAAGATCCCAACCCTCGAAGACCGCCTTCGGAGCCGATTCATGATGGGTCTCATGGTCGACATCCAACCCCCTGACCTAGAGACACGCTTGGCGATCTTGAGGAA
>JAHFUU010000193.1 GCA_023264915.1 Microthrixaceae bacterium
CCAGCCGATCGTCGACCTGAGCACCGGTGGGCTGGCCGGTGCCGAGGCGCTCGCCCGCTTCGAGGGTCCGCCCCACCAGCCGACCGAGGTTTAGTTCGCTCAGGCGGCGCGGGTCGGCCAAGGTACCCAGATCGAGGCTCTTGCCGCATCCCTGGCTGTCGCCGCTCTCGATTCGCTGCCCGCGCCTGCCTTCCTGTCGGTCAACGCCTCTCCCGACTTCATCTGCTCACCCGAGCTACGCGACATCGTTGACCAGGTCGACGGGTACCGCCTGGTGATCGAGCTCACCGAGCATGGCTGCCCTTCCGGCATCGATGCTCTCAGGCGGGCTGTGGCGCGGCTTCGTGCAGACGGCGTGCGCCTGGCAGTCGATGACACCGGCGCGGGGCATGCGAGCCTCAGGCACATCTTCGGCCTGTGCCCCGATCTCATCAAGTTCGACCGCTCCCTGATCCAGGAGGCGGCAAGCGACGCGGCCCGCCGCGCGCTCGTCCACGCTCTGGTCCACCTTGCCGCAGAGATCGATGCGTCGGTGATCGCCGAGGGGATCGAGACGGGTCCAGAGCTCGATCTGATGCGCGAGCTGGGCATCGCATTGGGGCAGGGGTTCTACCTCGGGGAACCCCGCCTGCTGCCTGTCCAGAGCCGCTTCCCTGTCGTGGAGCCCGCGGTCGCCCGCCCCTCAGCCTTGCCGTGACGGCCATGGATGAGCGGCACCCAGTTGCATGGGGGCGAATCAAGCGGGCACGAGACCGAGGCGGCGCGACCTGGGAGTGCTCGCAGTTGCGAAGCGCTCGACCACCAGGGCGGCGGGCAACGGGACATCGAAGAGGTAGCCCTGGGCGCTGGTGCAACCCAGCTCCACGAGGGCATCCTGCTGGCTTGGGATCTCGACTCCCTTTGCGATGCAGCCGATGCCGAGCGAGGAGCCCATCGCGACCATCGCCCCCACGATCTCGCGAGTTCGTGGATCTTCGGGCAGCGCGGCCACGAAGTTGCGATCGATCTTGATCGTCGAGATCGGGAACTGGCGCAGGTGCGTCAGGGACGAGTAGCCCGTGCCGAAGTCGTCGAGCTGCACCTCGATGCCAGAGCAGGCCAGCTCCTCGAGCGCCTCCCTGGTGCCGCCTGAGCTTTCGGCGATCGCCGATTCGGTCACCTCCAACTTGATCGCCGAGGGCTCGAGCTTGTTGGACCGAAGCGCTGCCTGCACTGCTGCTGCCAGGCCGGGCTCAGCGAGCTGGCGCGCCGAGACGTTCACGCTCACCGGCGGCACGCAAAGGGCTGGGTTGTCGTCGCGCCACGTGCGGATCTGGCCGCACACCTCTTTCAGGACCCAGTTGCCGAGCGGCACGATCAGGCCGGACTCCTCGGCTACGCGGATGAACTCGAGCGGCGAGATCAAGCCGTGATCGGGGTGCTCCCACCGGCACAGTGCCTCGAGGCCGACGATATGGGTGTCACCGCCTCGCGACAGCGACACGATCGGCTGGTAGACCATCCACAGGTCACCCTCGTCGACGGCGGATCTCAGCTCTGCGCGCAGGCGGAGCATCTGCATGCCTCTCATCATCGAGACGGGATCGAGCACACGGACCTTGTCTGCGGACTCGGGCCCAACAGACACGGCGTTCTCAGCCTGCTCGAGCAGGTCACGGGCCGTGCGGCAGCCGTCGTGATGCTCGGCAACCCCGACGGTGGCCGTGCAACGGACAGTCTGGCCGTCCACGAGGTACGGCTGGCTCAAGGCGTCTGCCACATGACGTGCGACCTCGAGCGCATCTGCGCCGCCGGTTCGCAACGCTGCCCCGAACTCGTCGCCGCCCAGGCGAGCAAGCGCAGATCCGGGCGGCAGCACAGCTGAGATCCGGGCGGCAGCCTGCTGGAGCGTGCGATCACCGACAGCATGGCCGTGGGCGCGGTTGACCTTGCCGAACTGGTCCAGGTCGATCAGCAGCAGGGCCACCGGGGCCGGCACGCCAACCCGGTGCTCGGCCATGAGATCATCGATGCGGGCCGTGAAGTTCTCCCTTCCCGCCAGGCCTGTCAGGCCGTCGGGTTGATGCCTGTCCCGCTCGGGTGACCGGCGGACCTCGGGGGTGGATGCAGGCCTGAGCTTGACCAGGTAGCAGGGCTCCCCCTTCCAGGACCCCGGCGTCGAGGTAACCTCGATGATCCGTTGCTGGCCGTCGGCGCCACAAGCCCTGATCTCATAGGGCTCACGCGAGGTGACGTCGTGGGGGAAGCCAGCTCTTTGGATGTCCTCGGCATGGCGTCCGAGCAACCGCGCTGCGGCGCGGTTTGCCAAAGACACCGAGCCGTCGCCGCGGACGACCAGCAGGCCTTCGTCGAGGATCCCGGTCACGTCGTCGAGCGTGCGGGTCATCTGCTGGTCGAGACGGCAGAGCTTGTGCCCGTGGACCGCCCCGACGAGAGAGCGCGACAGCAGGTCGCTGCCGTTGTCGTTGCCCGCGACCGAACCCCAGGAGATGAAGTCCGCCACGGCGAGCTGCTCGGTGATCCGGTGCCACGCCCACGGGCTGTCCTGTGACATCACGACGACGGGGATGTCAGGAAGAGCTGGCAGCAACCTGCGCGCCTCGTTCCGGGCGTCGCTCCGGCCGAGCACCAACACGACGGCGTCGAAGAGCTCCGCCTGGGCCATCTCAACTGCCTCGCTCAGCGACGGCGAGGCGACCGTCTCCGATTCCAGGACCGGGGACCGCCTGAGCTGGCCCCGCACGGTCACGACCTCGGCTGGGTCAGATGCGACGATCAGGATCCGCATCCTCGGCTTGACCGGGCACTGCCCACCTCTCCTCGGAAGCTCCATCAGCGTGACATCTCCTGTCGGGACAAGATCTCAGCTGGCCTGTGTTGGCCACCGGTGCCATCTTGACCGAATCGCCCCGGCTTGGGACCACACCGGTTGCCGATTCCGGGCTCGGCGGAACTGATGAGCCCATCTAGGCCATTTCACCTAGACACGGGGCCCTGGACACGGGGACGGGGTCTGCTGGGACCTGGTCTGCTCAGGGCCTGCCGGTGTCAGGCCGAGGTGGGGATCTCGACGATCCCCTTGCGAACGCCGATGGACAAGGCTTCGAGCTTGGAGTGGGCTCCGAGCTTCTCGAGAATGTGCCTCACATGGGTGCGCACCGTGTGAGCGCTGATGTACAACTCGGCAGCGATGTCCGCCGTCGAGACGCCTGCTGCCATCAACCGCAACACGTCCAGCTCGCGATCTGACAGGGAGTCTGGCTGGTCGGTGCTTGCAAGCTCGTGCACCGCCCTCGAGAGCTGATCGGCCGAGAACACCGCCTCACCCTCGGCGGCCTTGCGGATCGCGTCGATCACCACATGCACCTCGGCTGTCTTCGGGATGAAACCGTCACAGCCCTCCTTGATGGCTCGGGCCACGACCTTGTCCGAGTCGTGCCCTGTGAGCATCACGACCTTGGCTTGTGGCCGCCGAACCTTCATCTCGGACGCGGCGGTGATTCCGTCACCGGACGGGAGCTCGTAGTCCATCAGCACCACGTCCGGTTCAGTATCGGAAAAAGAGTCGAGAGCGGCACCCACGTCAGCAGCCAGACCGACCACCTCGAAGCCGTCGGTTGCGTTGATCACGCGGGCAAGGCTCTGGGCGACCATCTCGTGGTCATCGACCACGAGGATCCGGACAGTGTGGCCATCTGTGCGATCCGGGCTCAACAGCACCTCCTACCTGCCGGCAAGGCGACCACCCGCTGGGCAGCCGCGGTGAACCACTGGCTCTGGCGCTATCCTACAGCCGACATGCCCGACGAGCTGGCCCGCACACTCCGTGCCCCGGCGGCCGCCTCGCCGGTAGGCAGCCCGCTGGGATGCCGACACGGGAAACCTCCTCGCACTCGCCGCCTGATGCCTGACCCAAGATCCCGAGCGCCCGGCGTGACCGGTTCGGTCACCGATGTCGAGGCTGTCTCCGGTCGGGTCGTGCACAACCTCAACAACCTGCTCGGGGTCGTCATCGGGCGGGCGGGGATCGCAGCGACCCTCTGTGACGACGATGAGATCTGCGAGGACCTGCAACAGATCGAGCTCGCCGCCCGAAAGGCCGCGAGCCTCACCGCCCAGCTCCGTTCCTTCCTCGACGGGCGATCCTCCGAGGCGCGCCTCGTCGATGTCTCGGGCGCAATCCATGAGATAGATCAGTTGGTCGTGCTTCAGGCCAAGCCCGCGGCGGAGGTCGCCTTCGATCTGTGCAGGACCCTTCCACCGGTCTCTGCATCACCTGCCGACCTGCACAGCGTGGTGTTGTGCCTCGTCGAGGCTGCTGTGCGCGGTGCGGGGGTCGGGCAGACCGTCACCGTACGGACCCGTGCCGATGACCCGGCCGCTCCGGCGCGCGTCGCCATCGAGGTGCTGCCCACGGGCAACGCTGGTTCGGATCTGGCCGGTGAGCTGGCCTCGGCCGTGCAGGAGTTGCGTGCCGAGCTGGCCACCGAGCACACATCCGACGGCACCCAGGCGAGCACGGTCTGGATCCCCGTGGCAGGCGCCGGTCAGCTTGGGTGAGCCCGACCGCGCCGCGAGGACATCCTCAGGTCGTCGCCAGCTGTGCCAGATCGACAGGACCCGCTGGCAGCCTCTCGGGGCGGCCGAGCAGGAAGCCCTGGCCGAGATGGACGCCCAGCGTCTCGAGGGCAGCCAGCTCGGCGGCCGTCTCGACGCCTTCGGCCACGACTGTCGCGCCGGTCTCTGAGGCGAAGCGCACCAGCGCAGCCACCAGCGCCGAGCGGGCCGGGTCTGAGTCCGCTCCGCTCACCAGCGAGCGGTCGAGCTTGATGAACTCCGGCCCGAGCTTGAGGATGTGGCTGAGGCTCGCGTACCCGGACCCCGTGTCATCCACAGCGAGGCGCACCCCCATCTCGCGCAGCTGGGCCAGGGGATCGACCAGCGCCGAGTAGTCAGCAATCGCGTCGTGCTCGGTCAGCTCCATGACCACCCGCGAGGGATCGGCGTCGGCCAGCAGCATGGCGAGGCGTGGAGAGCCGATCGACGGAGGCGATGCATTGAGAGTCATGAAGACCCGGCCGGGCAGGTCGGCCATCCGGATCACGGCCCGCTCGATCGCTGCCAGCTCGAGGTCTACTCCCAGGCCGACCTCTGCGGCCTCCCTGAACCAGATGTCGGGTGCCATGGCCGGTTCTGTCGCGAACCGTGAGAGCGCTTCGAACCCGACCACGGCCCCTTCGCCCACCTCGATGATGGGCTGGAACACCATCGTGAGGATGTCGCCCTCGATGGCTCGCTTGACGCGGTCGGTGATCGACCGGGCGCGCTCGGCCTCACGCTCGCGGGTGGCGCGGGCCTCGGCGAGGCGCGCCTCGGCCTCTGCGGTGCGAGCGGCGAGCTCGGTGTAGAGGATCCTGGTGTGAAGGAGGTTCTCGACGCGCAGCACCAGCTCCGCGTAGTTGAAGGGCTTGGTCACGAAGTCCTTGGCCCCTGCCGCGAGAGCCTGCTGCTTGACCTCCTCTGACCAGTCAGCGGTCAGGACCACGACAGGGACGAAGTCCCCGTCGGGCACATGGTCCTTTATCTCCTCGAGCACCTCGAATCCGTCAGGGGGGGGCATGTGCAGGTCCAGCAGCACCAGATCTGGGCGGGTCTCACAGAACGCGCCGACCGCCGCGGAGGAGTCGTTTACGGTCTGGGTGTT
>JAHFUU010000194.1 GCA_023264915.1 Microthrixaceae bacterium
GTGGCAATCGGCGTGCTCCTGCTCGCCAAGGGATATGACCGTGAGGGCTCTCTCAGCACTCCTCCCCCGACATCGGCTCGATCCACGACAACGCTGCCGTTCGCATCGACGCCCACCGGTTCGGTGCCGGTCGAGGTCGCCACCACTGTGTCGTTGAAGCCACCAAGCCAGGTCACGGTCGTGGTGGCCAAGGCCGGTGCACCCGACGGGGTGGCCACGGCAGACTCCGAGAAGCTGAAGACAGCTGGCTACAAGTCCACACCGCGAGACGCTGCAAGCGCGGTGCCGGCGAGCGTGGTGTACTTCCAACCTGGCTACCAGGCCGAGGCAGTTGAGATCGGCAAGGTGTTCAAGATCCCTGCCAGCAGTGTCAAGGCCCTGCCCACGCCCTCACCCGAGCCCTCACTCGGCAGCCCCAACGTGCTGGTCTTGCTGGGCCAAGAGGCGCGCAAGGATACGTGAACAAGCGCCGGTCACTGGTACTTGCGAAGGCCTCCCAGGTCGACACGCCACCTGAGAATCGGGCTCCCAGGGTGATGATCGTCCGTCGGCTTCTTGGCGCTTGGATTGCGATCGTTACGATCGGCCTTGGTGCCGGACCGGAGGCTGCCAGCTTGGGTAGTCTCGGCGTGTGAGTGCGGAACCGATTGTCGAGGCCGATATCGAGCTCTTCCGCAAGGATGCAGGCGTCGCGGGTATCTTCGTCGACTTCGACGGCACCCTGTCAGAGATCGTCAAGGATCCTAGCGAGGCGATGCCACGTGCGGGTGCCGCTGAGCTGCTCGATGAGCTTGCCACCGCATACAAGAAGGTTGCTGTGCTCTCGGGCAGGCCGGTCGACTTCTTGGTCCCGTTCTTCAGTGAGCTCGTAGAGCTGTCAGGCATCTATGGGCTCGAGGTGGTCGAGCACGGCAACCGTGTCGATCATCCGATGGGCGGAGCTTGGCGCGAAGTCATCGACGACGTGGCTGCTGTCTCCAGGGCCCGCGGTCCAGCGGGGATGCGTGTGGAGTCCAAGGGGCTCTCGATCACTCTCCACTATCGCGGCCGACCGCGGCTCGAGCCCAAGGTCCGAGCCTGGGCTGAGCAGTGGGCCACGCGGTCGGGTCTCTTGTGCCGACCTGCACGGATGTCATTCGAGCTACATCCGCCCATCCCCGCTGACAAGGGTACGGCATTGCTGGATCTGGCCGATGCTCTCGAGGCGGTGTGCTATGTCGGTGACGATGTCGGCGATCTTCCCGCGTTTGACGCGCTGGACAAGCTGGCGGCCGATGGCGTACGCACTCTGAAGGTGGCCGTGCACAGCGACGAGGAGTCACCCGAGATACTTCAGCGTGCAGACGCGACTGTGAACGGTCCAGCTGGTGTCGTGAAGCTCCTCGAGTCGCTCCGGCCGGGCAGGTAGGCACCCGTCAGAGCGCGCACCCCTCAACGAGGCTGCTCGGCTGCCGCCAGCTGATCGGCCAGCCAGTCAGCGGGCGTCCGCTGTGCGGCTCTGACACGCAGAGCCTGTGCCATCTCGCGCCGCTTGACGTGGGGAAGTTCCAGCGCCCCAGCGATCGCCTCAGAAGTGGCTGACACGTCGAAGGGATTGAGCCCGATCGCGACATCGCCGAGCTCAGAGAACGCGCCAGCCTCAGTAGACAGCAACACGACTCCGTCCCTCTCGTTCACGAGCGGCCCCTCCTTGGCAACGAGGTTCAACCCGTCCCGGATCGGGTTAACGAGCAAGACGTCGTATCGACGCAGCGCGGCGATCGAGCGCGGGAAGTTGTCGGTGGTGTCGAGCAGGATCGGTTGCCAGTCGTCGGTGGCCCACCGGTCGTTGATCGAAGCAACGACAGATTCGACCTCGTGCCTGTAGGCCAGGTACTCGGGAAGACCCTCGCGAGACGGGTAGACGAAGGCGCCGAAGACCACCTTGTTGCGCCACCGCGGCCATCGCTCCAACAGCCCTTCGAATGCGATGAAGCCACGGATCAGGTTCTTGGAGAGCTCGATCCGGTCGACTCTGGCCACCAGGCGCCGGTCACCGATGTGCTCGTCGATCCAGGCGAGCTCGGTGGCACAGGCTGGTGAGGTCGCTGCCGATGAGAGGTCTTGAGGATCAGAGGCGAGGGGAGAGACGAACGTATGAGGGCTGGTGATCCCGAGCTCGTCGCAGCACGATCTGAAGTTGTGCGCCCAGCGTGAAGTGTGGAACCCGCAGGCGTCATGGGACGCGAGCCCGGTGAGCATCTCGTGGGCGGCGTCGTCGGGAAGCACACGAATCAGATCACTTGATGCAAAGGGTGTGTGGTGGAAGTGCACGAGGCTGAGGTCAGGTCGCCGCTGACGTAGCAGCGACGCCAGCAAGCAAAGGTGGTAGTCCTGCACAAGCACGATCGCCCTATGAGGGCTCATCTCGAGCAGGACGTCGGCGAAAGCGGAGTTCTTGTCGCGGTAAGCCGACCATGCTTCGCGCCAGCGACGGTCGAACCGTGGCCGGCGCGACAGATCCCAGAGCCCATGATGCAAGAACCACAACGTTGAGTTCCCGATCACGTCATAGGCCATCTTGTAGGTGGCCGGGTCGATGTCGACGAGGCGTACCTTCATTCCCTCGGCCTCCGCGCCACCACCTGAGGCAACTATCCGATCACCTTCAGACATGGTGGCAGCGACCCAGGTGGCGCCTGTGCGCGACACGAGCGGCGCGAGACCTGAGACCAGGCCGCCAGCTCCGCGTTTGGCCGTCAACTCCGGGCCATCACTCCGGTCGGTCAAATCGAATCTGACTGGTCCGCGGTTGGAGACGAGCACGTAGGGCCGGGTCACGGCCGAACCCTACTGGTGCCGTGCACGAGCCCGGCGAGTCGCGTGACCGAGCGGATCACCAGAGAAGCCCGCTGACCCGCGACTGAGGCAAGAGCCAGGCGGCACATGCCTGTCCGTGGAAGGCTGCCAGTATGGGTGGAGCGCCCGCCCCGACGCGGTGCGAGGATGTCGCGATGCGCTTGGTCGCCGCTCCAGACAAGTTCAAAGGGACTGCTACCGCCGCCGAGGTCGCCTCAGCGATTGCCGCCGCCGCCGCTGAGCAGGGCTGGGAGTGTGATCAGGTGCCAATGGCAGACGGGGGCGAGGGTACCCTCGATGCTCTGGGAGGTCCCAAGGCATGCTGGAGGCTCAGCCGGCGCCATGCTGTCATTGAGATGGCAGAGGCATCCGGCCTCCAGCTCGTTGGTGGTCCCGAAGGTAACGACGCGGTCGCAGCGTCAACCTACGGAACGGGTGAGCTGATCGGGCTCGCTGCCGAAGCGGGCGCATCGTCGATCCTCGTCGGAGTGGGAGGCTCGGCATCAACTGATGGGGGGCTCGGGGCGCTAGAGGCGTTGCACCCGGCTCACAGGTTTCGGGGGATCGACTTGAAGGTGGCGTGTGACGTGAGGATCCATTTCACCGAAGCGGCAGAGAGGTTCGGCCCACAAAAGGGCGCGACCCCGGCTCAGGTCAGGTTGTTGACCAAGCGGTTGGAGAGGCTCATCGACGTGTATCGCCACGACTATGGGGTCGACGTTGGCGACCTCGAGGGCGGTGGTGCTGCGGGAGGCCTTGCCGGTGGGCTGGCAGCCATCTCAGCAGAGCTCGTACCCGGGTTTGACGCGGTCGCGGAGGAGGTCGCTCTCGAAGAGCACATCGAAGGTGCCGACCTCGTCATCACGGGAGAGGGACTCCTTGACAGCGAGTCCTTCGATGGCAAAGTGGTTGGTGGGGTCTGGCAACTTGCGGTTGACCTCGGGGTCCCTGTCGTGGCGATCGTCGGCCAGGTGTTCGACGGGGCACAGGACCGGCTTCAGGTCATATCACTCACCGATGGCTTCGGTAGGGAGCGTGCTGTGTCCGAACCGCTGGCGTGCATCAACAATGCCGTCGCGGAGTGCCTGGGTTGTCGATGAGCTGCTCGCGTTGCGGCATTCGCAACCTGCGAGCTTGATCACGGCGACCGTCACGAGTGAGCCGAGGGTGAGCACTCCGATCATGATGAGAAGCGCAAGGGAAAGGGACCGGTTTCGCTGCCCGATGCGAGATCGGTGAACGAGACCGGCCGCCGTGACGGCACCCAAGCCGAAGATCGCGACGAGGCTGGACAAACTGAAGATGGCCTTCGCCATCAGCGGATGAGCGTTGGGGATTGCGCCCGGTCTCTACGATTCATGTGGCTGTTGGGTTGGTCGATGGCCCATCTTTCTCGGCACGCAGCGGGTGCTCACCTGGTGCCGTGCGAAGGTCGGCCTGGAAGCCGCCGCTCGCGTTTCGCATGGGCAGGCACCGATCGGCACGGTTCGTGGACCGAATGGCTTGAGCATGTTCGATACCTTGGTCGTTGACGCGCAGCTCACATCCTCGGTCACAGGTGGCCCTACCGACGGGCGAGGGCGCGAACGGCAGTGACTATCGCGAAGATCACGAGCACGAGGACCGCCAGCTTGAAGAAGAACATCAAAGTGCCAAAGAGCCAGCCGAGAACCGTGAACGCCCCGATCAGGGCTAGTGCCCCCACGATGAGCATCAACCCAGTCGGCCGTCCGGTCTTGCGCTCGAAATCGGTCTCTTGCATGTTGGGACCTCCACGGGAGCGGGTCGTGCCATCGTATTGCAGCTGCCCCTGATGTGGGCTCCGATTTGTGACAGCACCTCGCGCGGCGCGCCATCTGCGATGCGTCCCCGCGATACGGTCAGCTCCGATGAAGGCCTCCTTCCCGATTCGTTGGTCGCTTTGGACGGTCTCAGCGGTGGTAGCCGTTTGCCTGTTGGTGGCGTGCACGACCGAAGAGGGGACCTTGACTACGCCTGGAGTTAGCTATCGGGCCACGGTCCGCACGGTGACGACGCGACGCAACGCCTCAAAGGAGGCTTCTGACGAGTTCGACAAGGCAATTGCGGCGGCCCGCTCCTCGACCACGACCGGAGGTGTAGATGGGTCCTCTACCAGCACCTTCAGATCGAGCTCGAGCACTTCGTCCTCTGTGCTGGCAGGGGTCCCGTCCTCGACGAATGCGGACCACAGACCGACTCCAGACGAATGCAAGCTCTTCGCGCAGCTGATCAACTTCGTTGGCAGCATCGAGCCGCTCGTGGACACGAACGACCCGGAAGGAACGGCACTTCGTGTCGCGGACCCCGTCGCGAAGTCCAAGGCCGGGCTCGATCAACTAATAGCGGTCGCACCCGCCGCGGTCAACCCGGACGTCCAAGCTGTGATCGCGTGGTTGCGATCCCTGGCTTCGGGGGGCCCGAGTGACCAGCCCGCAGCGCAAGCTGCGGTTGAACGCGTGCGCCTGTGGTACGCCAAGAACTGCGCAAGCGCCTAGCTTGCAGGAGATTCTTGCCGGGGAACCGAACGTCACCTCACCAAGGGGTGAGGTGATCCCTGGGCGCATCTTCGAGCTTGCCCCTGCAACCGTGAGCGACAGCGAGCGGACCACCCGGAACAGGTGTGAGCGCCTACGGCGCCCCGAGAAGATGAGGCCATCTACCGCATCCGCCCAGTTGCAGACTCGTCGGGCCGGGGCGGAGCCCCGCTAACCTTCCCGTGCACGGGTAGCGGCCAAGTGGGGAGGACCCGATGGCAGATGACCTTGCCGAGCTCGATGCGGTGAGCCAGGCCGAGATGGTCGCTCGCGGTGAAGTGACGCCGCGTACGCTGGTTGAAGCGGCTAT
>JAHFUU010000195.1 GCA_023264915.1 Microthrixaceae bacterium
AGCTGCCGCTCTGATCGCGTCTGTCTGCAACGGAACCTGGACCTTCTCGACCACGGGCCCGGTGGCGGACCCCTCCCTGAACGAGATCTCCGGCGTGGTCACGAGCAGGGCTCACAGCGGTGTGCTGTGGGTTCATGAAGACTCGGGTGCGCCACCCCGGTTCTTCGCGCTCTCGACGGCCGGTTCGGTGCTCGGGTCCTTCGATGTGACCGGCGCCAGCGCTATCGATTGGGAGGACGTCGCGATCGGCCCGGGCCCCCAGGCGGGGATCACCTACCTGTACCTGGGCGACATCGGTGACAATGCGGCTGCCCGCCCCTCGGTCGCGGTGTACCGCGTCCCCGAGCCCGCAGTCGACGCTTCTGGCCCGCCGGTCGGCGCGCAGGCAGTCTCGGGTGACAGGCTCACGCTCACATATCCCGACGGGGCGCACAACGCCGAGTCCCTGCTCGTGGACACCAACGGCGACCTGTACATCCTCACCAAGCAGGCAGGCTCTGCCACGATCTACTTCGCGCCCGCCGGGCTGGCAGGCGGGTCGACGACCGCGCTCACCCGTGCCGGCACTGTGGCACTGTCAGGCTCGCAGCTGCTGACAGGCGGTGAGGTCTCGCCTGCCGGCGACGCGATCGTGCTGCGCACCTACGGCCAGGCACTTGCTTGGAACCGAGCCCCTGGAACCTCTGTGGCGGCGACGCTCGAGTCATCGCGCTGTGAGGCAGACCTCCACAGCGAGCCTCAAGGCGAAGCGGTCGCGTTCCAACCGGACGCCTCAGGGCTCGTGACGCTGTCAGAAGGCGTCAACCAGAGCATCGGCAACTACCGCGCTCCCTGAGCCGACCTCTGGCCGAGCGACATCGAAGGTGCCGGCCAGGAGCAGCCCGGATGGGGCCACCGGCTTGTCGTCGGGCTAGCCCGTGCCAGGCGCGAGCTGCAGCGAGTGGCCCACCCAAACCAGGTCGAGAGCCCCGATCTCCAGGCCAGAGGCGAGCCCTCAGGACAGGTAGTTGCGGGGGTTCTGGACCGCTCCGTTGACCCGGACCTCGAAGTGAAGGTGGGGCCCCGTCGAGTTGCCCGTCGAGCCGACCGCGCCGATGATCGTCCCGCCGTTGAGGAACGTTCCAGCGGCGACCGAGATTGCGCTCAGGTGCGCATAGGCGGTGACGATCCCACCGCCATGGTCGATGAGGACCAGGTTGCCGTAGCCGCCGTTGTTCCATCCCGCGGAGATCACCACTCCGCCGTTCGATGCTGCGACGGGGGTCCCGAGAGAGGCCACCATGTCCATGCCCGGATGGCCGTTGGCTCCTCCGAACTCCTGGGAGATCATGGTGGGGACGAGCGGCCAGTGGAAGGAGCCGTTGGCCGCCGCGGACCCACCGCCGGAGGGAGGGGCGGGTGCTGGAGCCGGCGCACCGGAAGGAGCGCGCTGAGCGCCTGCTTGCTGGGCTGCTGCTTGCTGGGCTGCTGCTTGGGCAGCGCGCTGGCGGGCTGCCTCTTCTAGCTGTTGCTGGTACCGCCTCTGGGCCTCTTCGATGATCTGCTGCATGCTGGCGTCTTCGGCCCGCAGCTCTGCGGCTTCGCGCTTGTAGCTCTGGATGCGCGAGTCGACCATGGCCTTCACCTTCGCCTGCTGGGCCTGGGACTCCTTCATGGTCGCGAGCTCGGTGTCGAGCCTGGAGCGACGTGTCCTGGCATCGGCGGCAGCGTTCTCTGAGTCCGAGCGGGTCTGCTCGAGGCTCTGGCGTACTGCTCTCAGCTTGTCGACAGCATCGTCGTTGGTGCCCGTGACGGTAGCGACGAACTCTTTCTTGCGCTCGGCCTCGGTCAGGTCGCTGGTTTGCAGCAGAAGTGCCTCCTGGTCGACCTTGCCCTGGGGGTTCATGTAGGCCGACACGGCTCTGTCCCGTACCTTTGCCTTGAGCTGGTCGACCTCGGTCTGCAACCGGGCCTGGTCAGCAGCGAGCCGGTCCGCGTTGCGCTGCGCCTCATCCGCGGCCCGCTGGGCGTCGTTGACCTTGGCCTGCTGGGTGCGGACCTGGTTGTTGGTGGCCTCGAGCGCCTTGTTGAGCTCTTCATCGGTTGCGGCTAGCGGTTGCAGGTCAGCGGCGATCTGGGATTGCTGTTTGCGGATCTCTTCGCGACGCTGGCGCGCCTGGTCCGGCGAGGGCTGGCTCTGCGCGCTGCCGGCCTCTGCCAGCGGGCCGGCCAGCACCGAAAGGCAGAACGCTGTGAGGACAGCGACAACCGCCAGGCGCCTTTGGGGTCGCGACCGTCGAGTGGGGCGCGAGGGAGGCGCTGGTTGTAATGGGGACGAGATATTCGCCATGGGACCGTCATATAAGTGCAACAAGGGGGTCGCTGTCCACTGGGGCCCATGTGGTTTTTGTTGACGCTGTTGAGGATGTTGGCAATGTGACACACAAACTGGCTGCTTGGCGGGCAATTCGCGCTCTCAGCGGTTGCCAGGATCTTTACAGGAAGATGACGCTTGCCACGTGGCTTCCGGGCCCGTAGGGCTCGCCAACGGATCACACCCGAGGGCTTGAGCGGATCAGGCAGGCGAGAGCCGGTATCCCCGGCGGACGACCGTCTCTATGCCTTCCCCCGCATGCCCCAGTCGTTGGCGGAGTCGAGCGACCGCGACCTCCGCCAGGTGCTCGTCGACCTCATTCGCACCCCAGACCTCCCGCAGCAGCACGGGTTTGGATACCACCGCGCCCGGCTTGCGCGTGAGCACTTCGAAGACGTGGCGCTCGCGATCGGACAGCATCACGGGGCCATCACCGTTGACCATGACCATCCGCCCCTGGAAGGTGATGTCGCAGCCGGCCAACACCAGCCTCAGCGCCCGCCCGGCGACGCAGGACCCGTACGCTTGCACCATCGCACCGGGCCTGGGCCGGCGTGGCACGACCAGGAACCTGACACCGTGGCGGGAAGCGGCCTCGGCACATGCGTGCCCCACACAGACTGCGGGCACGTTGCCGGTTCCAAAGGACGCCGCCGCGCCTTTGATCTGCCCGAGGCGCTCTGCGATGGCGAAGAAGTTGTCGACGGCCACGGCGCTGGTGAACGCGACGGCGTCGACGGTGCGGTCACACACCGCCATCACGAGGCGCTCCGCTGCCCCGGCATCAGAAGGCAGCGTCGAGCGGTACACGGCCACCTCCTGGACCTCGAACCCCGCATGCCTGAGACCGTCCACGAGCTGTTGGCTGCCGCTGCCGTCGAGCTGCACGGCGATCCGCGAACCGGTCGCGGCCGTAGAGCGAAGGTGCGAGACCAGCTCGACGGATCGTGTGGGCGGGGTGCTGTGGGAGACCTGAAGGCCGGCCGCAAGCGCTGCTCCGGCCGCCTTCGGTCCACGCGCCATCACCTGGGCTGCGCTCACCGACTCGAGCAGGTCATCAGCAAGGCCGGTGCTGTCAGCGGCCGCGAGCCATGTCCTGGTTCCATAGCCGGTGCTCAGCACGACCACCTCTGGTGCCTCGGCGATGATTGCTCGGGTGGCCTGAAGCCATTGGTCGTCACGTGCAAGGCTGAGTGTCTCGACGGTGGGTGCAAGGATCACACGCGCGCCTTGCCCGCCGAAGAGCCCTGCCAGCTCGCCAGCCCGCCGATCACAGGTGACGCCCACGGTGTAGCCAGCGAGCACCCCGACGCCAGAGCTCATGGAGCGACATCGCCCAGGCGGTGTCTTACCGACGGCCCTTGGACGTCATCGGTGCAGGTGCCCATCTGGCGATTCTCGGCGAGCGTTGTTACCGGTCCGTTTCACGCCCGTATCGGGGGAGTGAGCATCACCTTGCCAGCCGACCGCCAGTGAACCACGAGGTGCGGGAACTCAGATCGTCCGTGTCAGGCGAGTGAGCATCACGGGGCCAGGTGTGAGCGTCGACGGCGCCCCGAGAAGATGAGGGGTCGAGCACAACTTCCCTGGACACGACCGGTGGGGCCCGGACCGGAGCCCCGCGAGCGTGCTCGGTCAGATGCAGACGGCGACGCGGTCCCCGACGCGCCGCGCCTCGTACACCGGTACGTGAACTGTGGGATCGTCCAAGCACTGGCCGGTTCGCAGGTCGAAGCGTTGCTTGTAGAGCGGCGACGCCACGATCGGTCTGCCTCCGATGGTTCCGGTGAGGCCTCGGGAGAGCACGTTGGCCGAGCTGAACGGATCACGGTTGTCGAGCGCGTGAAGGGACCCGTCGCGCAACAAGAACAGGGCCACCTGGGCTTGACCGACAAGGGCGCACACGCCGCGGTCAGGTTGGAGGTCGGCAACCTCGCACACGATCTCGGTCATGGTCATCTCGTGAGCACCTCGCGGGTCTCGCCTGCGATCACAGATCGCAGAGCTGTTTGTTCGGTGTTGGCAACAGCGGCTCTCTCGTCGGGTCGCGCAGGCCTGATCTGGTCGCGCTCGGGGACCATCAGGATCTCGTGATCAGCCAGGACCGGCGCGTTCACGAACGACCTGAAGTGCTTGAGCCGACCGGGGTCGTCGATGGCCGCCTTCCATTCGCACTCATGGGTCTCGACATGGCGGGCCATGTCGGCCTCGAGCTCTGCCGCGATGCCAAGCGCATCCTCGACCACGACTGATCGAAGGTACATGAGGCCTCCGTCGAGCTTCTCGAGCCAACTCGCGGTCCGCTCCAGGCGGTCAGCGGTCGCGATGTAGAGCATCAAGAACCGGTCGACCAGCTGGACGAGGGTGGCCGTGTCGATGCTCTCTGCCAGGAGCACCGCGTGTCGTGGCCTTTGCCCACCGTTGCCGCACACGTAGAGGTTCCATCCACCCTCGGTGGCGATGACCCCTACGTCCTTGCTCAGCGCCTCCGCGCACTCACGAGCGCACCCGGACACCGCCATCTTGACCTTGTGGGGGGCGCGGAGACCGCGGTAGCGAAGCTCTAGCGCGATCGCCATCGAGACCGAGTCCTGAACGCCGTAGCGGCACCAGGTAGACCCCACGCATGACTTGACAGTTCTCACAGCCTTCCCGTAGGCGTGCCCGGACTCGAAGCCGGCGTCCACCAACCGCCGCCAGATCGCGGGGAGCTGCTCGACTCGTGCACCGAAGAGAGCGATCGTGTGGCCGCCGGTGATCTTGGTGTAGAGGCCGAAGTCGTGGGCCACCTCGCTCAGCACCATCAGCTTGCCGGGGGAGATCTCGCCTCCGGGGATGCGAGGGACGACCGAGTAGGTGCCGTCACGCTGGAGGTTCGCTAGCAGATGATCGTTGGTGTCCTGTAGCGAGGATTGCTCGCCGTCGAGGATGTGGCCGTTGTGAAGGGAAGCAAGGATCGAGGCGATGGCCGGCTTGCACAGGTCACATCCCATGCCAGAGCCGTGAGCCGCTAGGACCTGGGAGAACGACGTGTAGCATCGGACCCGGATCAGGGAGAACAGATCCTGGCGGCTGAGGGCGAAGTGCTCGCAGAGCGTGCGGTCGGCCGGCAGTCCCGAGTGCGCCAGCCGATCGTCCAGGACATCGGTCAGGAGCGGGATGCAGCCGCCACAGGTGGTTCCGGCCCGGGTCGCTGCTCCGAGCTCACGGATCGTCGTAGCGCCGTCGTCGATCGCCGAGCACACACTGGCTTTGGTGACCCCGTTGCACGAGCAGATCACCGCCTCTGCTGCAAGCGAGGCAACTCCGGCCCGGTGCAAGATCGCAGGAACGGTGGCTGGGGCCA
>JAHFUU010000196.1:0-1981 GCA_023264915.1 Microthrixaceae bacterium
GGAGCGCCATGAGCTATGACCCCACGGGGGCAACCCCCCAGCAGCCGTACCCCCAGCAGCCGTACCCCCAGCAGCCGTACCCCCAGCAGCCGTACCCCCAGCAGCCGTACCCCCAGCAGCCGTACCCATCGACCCAGCCCAACCCCGCGATTCCCCAACCGGGAGCACCGGGTCAGCCGCCAGTGGGGCCACCGACCGGTTGGCCTCCTGGGTATCAGGCCGCCGGTCAGGGAGGACCACCGCCGAAGAAGGGTCGAGGAGGGCTGATCGCCTTCATCGTCGCCTCCGTCGTGGTGCTGCTGTTCATAGCGGTGGTCACGACCGTGCTGATCGTGAGGAACCAGTCGGAGGCAGAGGCTTCAGAGGTGTTCCTCGAGCAGGCCAGCGAGGCAGGACCTGATCCCTTCTCGACGTCGGTGCCCAACAAGGTGTTGTCCACGAGTGCAGTCTCGACTACCTCGTCGACTCCTCAACCACCACCTGAGGAGGGTTCGGCGTCGGTGCGAAGCACCTCAGGGGGCTCGCCGGGCCTTTATGGCGGCTCGAACGACTTGCACACCTGTGATCCCGAAGCAGTCATCTCGTTCTTGGAGAAGAACCCTGACAAGGCCCGGGCGTGGGTCGAGGCTCTCGACGCCGATTCGACGGTGCGCTGGAGTGGCGGCACCCAGCTCAAGGTCACCGACATCAGGGTCTACATCGGCGAGCTCACCTCGGTCTCGCTGGTGACTGACACTCGGGTCACCAACCACGGCTACTCGAATGGTCACCCGACCGCCCGCCAAACGGTGCTGCAGGCCGGAACCGCGGTGCTGGTGGATGCCTATGGGGTGCCCCGGGTGAAGTGTGCCTGCGGCAACCCACTGACGGTTCCGACACCCCAGAAGAAGGTTCGCTACACGGGACCGCGATGGCCCACCTACAACGTGACCAACATCATCGTGGTACAGCAGACGACGGTGGTGATCAACAACTTCATCCTGGTCGACCCTGCCACTGGCAACCAGTTCCAGCGCCCGTCGGGCACTTCGGGCGGGCAGGACGGCCCGGTAGGGGGATCCTCGACCACCACCGAGGCGACCTCGACCTCCACCTCCTCGACAGCTCCGCCTTCAACCACGAGCTCCTCCACGACCACAACCCGGCCCGTGACGACCACGACCGCAGGGACCCCGAGCTCCCTGTCGGCTGACTTCTGCGCCGTCTACCACCAGGTGGTGGCTGAAGTCTCAGCCAACAACCTCACTGACGTCAGGGACCTCGCGGGATACCTCGAGAAGCTCCAGGCAGCGGCACCACCAGATCTGAAGGCGGACATGGACACGGTGGTCAACTTCTACCTGAACGCCTTGCGCACGACCGGGAAGAGGCTTCCTGACAACATACCGCCCGACGTCGCTGCCGCGGACGCCCGCCTGGGGAGCCAGATCAGGGAACGTTGCGGCTGAAGTCCTGGTGGGTCCCCGATCCGCGCCCGGCCGGCCGTTAACCTGCGTCGATGGGCAGATTGGCGACCGCCACTGGCGCCCTGTGTGGCGACGGTGAGGTTCTGGCCGGTCGCTATCGGATCGCCGAGCTCATAGGCGCGGGTGCTTCCGCTTCGGTGTTCCTGGCCGACGACATGACCCTCGGCCGTCCCGTCGCGGTCAAGCTGTGCCACCCGGACCTGGCCGGGATCGATGCATTCCTGGCCCGGTTCCGCGCCGAGGTCCGCTCGGCCGCATCGCTCAACCACGCTCATGTGATGGCCGTGTATGACTGGGGCGACGATCCGCCTTTCGTCGTCTCTGAGCACCTTGGTGGAGGAAGCCTGAGGTCGATGCTCGACGACCATGGGTTCCTGTCGGCGGGTCAGGTTCTGGTGGTCGGCCTCGAGGCAGCGCGAGGTCTTGACTTCGCTCATCACAGGGGGCTGGTCCACGGCGACGTCAAGCCTTCGAACCTTCTGTTCGACTCTGGCGGCCGGCTCCGCATCGCGGAC
>JAHFUU010000196.1:1991-5685 GCA_023264915.1 Microthrixaceae bacterium
AACCCAGCACCTCCGGTCCTCTCGCGCTATGCGGCACCAGAGCAGCGCGAGGGCGGGCCCGACCGGCCACCAGCGGACGTCTACTCGCTCGGCCTGGTTCTCATCGAGTCCCTCGGTGGCCAAGCGCATCTGCCCGCGGTGGCTGGGCCCCTTGTTCCTGTCCTCCAATGGGCGACCGCTGCTGATCCGAGGGATCGGCCAGACCCCGGCGAGCTCGCAGGTGCGCTGCTCAGCCGGGCGCCCCAGATCGAACGGCCCGAACCGTTGCCGGTAGCAGACCCGCGACCTGTCAGGCCTCTTTCAGATCTCACGGTGTTCTCCATGGGAACGTCTGCACCAGGCGGGTCTGGCGAGGATGACGCGGACAGCCTGACCCTCATGGACGAACCGGTTCCCCGCGTGGGGCGCAAGTGGGGCCGCCGAGGCTTCAAGGCGCGAGAAGCTGTCGCCGGGACCGCCGACACCGGCGGCCGAGCACTGCCGGCTGCTGATCGTGACAGAGCCGGCTCCCTGGTCCCCTATGACTTCACGAAGGAACCAGAACCCGACTTCGTGGACCTCACAGGTGAATCCGCAACGGGCTGGATGAGGGCCGACGCCGCGAGGCCTCGTCGGAAGCGAACCTTGAAGCGGGTGCTCGTGGTGCTGGTCGCCTGCGGCGTGGTCGCGTGCGCCGCCGCGGCCGTCGCGCTGCGGCCATCGGGGCAACAGACCGGTGGCACCCTGGCGGTCGAAGTGCCTGATCTGGCGGGCCGCCCGGTATCTGAGGCCGAGGCGCTCGCAGCTCGCAACGGGTGGACCGTGGAGAAGAGCGAGGATCGAGCCGAAGGGTCGGTGCAGGGACAGGTCCTGTCCCAGAGACCGGCGCCAGGGGCCAAGCTCGGTTCCGGAGGGACCCTGTCACTCCGGGTGTCCGTCGGGGCACCCCTGGCCCAGGTGCCGGCCGACCTTCGCGGCAAGCCCCTCAACGACGCTCGGACGGCGTTGTTCTTCGCCGGTTTCGGCGTCGGCGAGATCCAACGCCAGCCTTCTGAAGACCTGCCCGCCGATACCGTGATCTCAGTTCGCGAAGGCACTCCCGCATCGTTGCCCAAGGGGAGTGCCGTGCCGCTGGTCGTGTCCTCTGGGCGCCCGGGAGAACCGGTCACCTCGGGTTCAGCACCGAGCCGACCCAGGCAGACCACCACCACCAAGAAGCGCTGACGCGCAAGAGATGCCGTCGGGCCGGGGCGAAGCCCGGTGAGCATCCTCGACAGGGTGAGGACGTGGACGGTTGTGAGGTCAACCGGAGGCGGGGACCGCGTCCGACCGAGGCTTCGTGTGGGAGTTGACCGGGCGGTCAAGTAGGCTCCGACGGGTGCCGCGACGTGACGCTCCTGACCCTTCGGCGGGCGAGTTGCGCGGCGACGCACCCTTGGCATCGAGGCACACTGCGCCACCGCAGGAGGCTGACGCCCGCACCGACCTGGTCGTGGAGGCGCCCGGTGCTGACGAGGTCACCATCGTCCCGTGGCCCATCTTGTGGCGCAACCGCATCGCATCCAAGGTCGAGGGGCACGACAAGTACCCCTGGATAGTCCTGAGCGCCGCGTTGTTCGGCTTGTTCTCGGTTGGGTTCTCGATCACGGTGCTGAGCATCGCGATCAAGGGGATCGCCGAGGAGTTCCACACCTCTGACAACGTGGTGATCTGGGTCATCACCGGCCCGTTGCTGCTCGGGGCGGTGGTCACCCCTGCATCAGGCAAGCTGGCAGACCTCTTCGGTGCTCGCCGCGTCTACCTCACGGCGATGGGCTTCGTGGGACTGTTCGCGGGGCTGGCAGCCATCGCTTGGAGTGCCGAATCCCTGATCGCCTTCCGCGTGGTCGGTGCCGCGATCGGTACGGCGACCGGGCCTGCTGCAATCGCCTTGATCAACCGACTGTTCCCCCGGGAGCGTCGCGCCCAGGCATTGGGTTACTGGTCACTGGTCGCCGCGGGCGGTCCGGTGCTCGGCGTGGTCATCGGTGGACCGGTCATAGAGGCCGTCGGGTGGCGAGCCATCTTCGTGGCGCAGGTGCCCTTGACCCTGGCGACGGTTGGCGTCTGTGCGGCCGTCTTCCCCGAGACCCCGAGGAACCGGGCTCAGTTCGACTACGTGGGGGCGCTGCTGCTGGGCCTGGGGGCGGCAAGCTTCGTGATGGCCATCAATCGCGCACCCGAGACGGGTTGGGGTTGGACGAATCCGGTGGTGGTCCTCGGGTTGGCTGCCGCCCCGATCCTGATCGGCGCGTTCGCGCTCTACGAGCGGCGGATCACCAACCAGCTGATACCAACCAAGTACTTCCCCCAGCGCAACTTCTCGTTCTCGATGGCGAACCAGTTCTTCTCGAACTTCGCCTACATGGGGGCGTTCTTCTTGACACCACTGTTCCTTCAACGGGTTCTCGAGTACTCCACGGCCAAGACGGGGTTCGTCTCGATCGCCCGGCCGATGCTGTTCGCGATCGCCGGACCGATCGCCGGCTGGGCGGCCACCAAGGTTGGAGAGCGGGTCAACGCTCTCGTTGGCGGCGTCTGCCTGCTGGCCTCGATGCTGGCATTCGTGTCGATCTCAGACGGCTCTGGTGAGGTGATGGTGTTCGCGGCCCTGGCGCTTTCGGGTATCGGGATGGGTGTGACGGCCCCGGCGGTGGCAGCAGCCGTGGCCAACACCGTCGACGAGTCAGATCTCGGCGTTGCGGGGGGCACCCAGCAGATGATCTCGCTCCTCGGAGTTGTCGTGGGCACCCAGATCATGTTCACCGTGCAACAGGCGGCGCTCGGTGAGTGGCTGAACCGCCCCGCGGACCTGATACCTGACGACGTGTGGGTGCACGCGTATGACCGTGCCTATCTGGTGGGCGCGGCAGCGGCCGCACTCAGCATCACCGCCGCCCTGTTCATCCGGTCGACGACCAAGGACGGGCAAGTCACAAGGGCCGTGCCGCCGAATCGCGCGGTTGGCGCCCCTGGCAGGAGCCTCGCGAGGGAGTCATCTCCCGGCCCTGCCGGCCCCCGGGACCGGCAGGCGGTTGGGCGCTGTGATGACCAGGCCGACTCGGTTGTCGGCATCGAGAGCCGCTGCATGAGGGGCTGAGCGAGCGCGCTCAGCCCGGCTCGCTGGGATCCAGTCCAGCTGCCGTGGCGCTCGGCCTGTCCCAGAGCGCGAAGAAGGGCGCCCGCCCGTCGAGCGCCCTTCCAGGAATCGTCAGATCAGCACACCTGTCAGGCGGTGATCTCCTTGATCTGCTCTGCTACTGCCTGCGCGGCAGCGTCAGGAGTCTGCTGCTGCATGGCCATCATCTTGGTCATGTCGCCCGCCACCTTGATCTTGCCGGCCATGAAGGCCTGCATCCCGGCCTGCGGGTTCTGATCGATGAAGATGGCGCGGGCAGTGTCGTAGTCGACGGTCACGGTCAGATCTGGGGTCTCCATGTGCCCCAGGTCCATCTTCGCCTCGCCATCTGAGGTGTCCATGTGCGCCTGGATCTCTTCGCCGGCCTTGAACGGGGCATCGGTGATGACCAGGTTCATCTTCATCGGTGTCGGCGGGCCGCTCTCGGGCTTGGGCGACTCTTCCTGGATCTTCTTCGCTGCGGCGATCCATTCGTCGGTCAGGAACTCATACTTTTCGGCCACGGTCTCTCCTTGTGAAATGGGCCCCCCTCAGGGC
>JAHFUU010000197.1:0-1518 GCA_023264915.1 Microthrixaceae bacterium
GCGGCACACGGCGCCGGCAACAGGAGGAAGCGAAATGGCATTCGAAGGGATGATGGTCGAGCAGGTCCAGCAGTTCGGGCAGAAGCTCGCACAGCAGGTCCAGGGGTACGAGCAGCAACTCAACGCCCTCGGGCAGGAAGCGATCAGCCTCGACTGGAAGGGCCCCGATCGTGAGCGGATGATGCAGGAGATGCAGGCCCTGGTCCGCCAGGCGTGCAACGTCTTCCAGCAGCTCGAGCAGAAGGCGCAGGAGTTCGTCACCCAGGCCCAACAGCAAGAGCAGGCAAGCCAGGCTTGATCCATGCGCGGCCGATCGTGCTGGCCGGGCTGAGCCTGGCCAGCACGTGGCGCGCTCTGGGATCATGGCTCTTGGGAGGAGACAATGCCGAACACCAGTGGCCTCGATGTCGAGCAGATCTACCACTTGGCCCGAGCTTTCGAGCACAAGGCCGAAGAGATCGAGCAGACGCTTTCACAGCTCAACAGCGGGCTGCGCGAGACGCAGTGGATGGGCCCGGACCGCGATCGTTTCGAGAGCGAGTTCAGCGGCACCATCTCACCTGACTTGCGCAACCTCGAGCGTGAGCTTCGGGACACCGCAGCCCGCCTGCGCGAGCAGGCACGAAGCCAGGAACAGGCCAGCCGGTGGTGACGGGCACCTAACATGGTCGGCCACCACCCCGGCGTGCGCCACCGAAAGGGAACCCTGATGAGGCGCAACCTGACCGACAGGGACAACCGATGAGTGCTCCCGGCGGCTTCCATGGAGCCAACCCCGAACAGCTCGACGCGCTGGCCCGGCTCTTCGAGGAGAGCGCGGACCGGATCAGCTCGCTTGTCGGGTCGGTGCGTGCCCTCGCCCAGGAGGCCAGGTGGACTGGTGCGGCCGCCGAGCGGTTTCATCGCGAGGTCAGTGCCGATCTGGGTGGGGCAGCGAGCAGAGCCTCTGAGTTGGTGCGGGCCGCCGGCGAGGACATCCGGCGCAACGCTGCCGAGCAGCGCGAAGCGAGCGGAGATGTGGCCGGCTCCTACACATGGACGGCCAGCGGTGGCGGGGCGCTGTTCGGGGCGCCTTGGCCTGGACGGGGCATCAGTGATCTGTTGACATCCGGTCCGGTCCCGACCCCTGGCTGGCGCCAAAGCCCGAGGGTCTCCGCGTTGATCGACCTGTGCGACCGCGCAGCGCCTCCACCCTTGGCGGGGCTGCGAGTGGGCGACCTCACGGGTGCTGTCCCAGCCGCTGATCTTGCTCTGGTGCGGCCCGACTCGCTCGACATCCCGAGCAACTGGGCCCGCACCGCACTCGGGTCGGTGTGACGACCCTCCTGGCACCGATCCGCCCGGCGCTGCCCTCGTTCTCGGTCACCGCGGGCGAGCTGAGAGCCCTTGTTGCGGTAGCTCGCCGGCAACCCGGTGATGCGACCCCCTCCGCTCCCTCAACCGGTGCCGACCCGGTCGTCCTCGAGGCCTTGGTGCTGCGGCAGCTGCTCAGGCGCGACGAGGACGGAGCGTTGGGGT
>JAHFUU010000197.1:1566-4219 GCA_023264915.1 Microthrixaceae bacterium
CCGCAGTTGGGGTCGAGCTGCGCCAGCAAACCGATGAGTCCTGGGGGGTGACGGCGTTCCCGACCCGGAACCTGCTGGTGCGGATGGTCGATCTGGTCGGCCTGGTCGACCGCGAACCGCCAGCGGTCGAATCGTTCGAGACCGATGGCATCGCCCTCGAGCAATGTGCGGACCGCCTCGCATTGGGCGACCGCGAGGCGGCCGGGCAGTCGCTGCTTTCCGGCGGGGCCAGCGAGTTGTCGGTGCGGGCCTTCCTCGGTGCCTTCGAGCGGCGGATCGCGACCAATGCCGTAGTGGGATCCGAGAGCTCGTCAGGCCCTCGGTCATCTGGGGTCTTTGCCTGGTTCGACAGCGACGACTGGGGGTTGTGGCGGGTCCCCCTGCCCGATCCCAGCAGTGATGCCTCCGTGATGGTGGGCTCGCTGTCAGCTCTTGGCGTCTGCATGGGGTGGGCGAACCTCTTGCCTGTTGTCGACGATCCGGGTTGGGCAGAGGTGATCGTGCCCTTCGGGCCCAGGGCATAGACCTTGGCTTGCCCTGCCGAGCTCGGCGATGCCTTCGGGCGGTTCTGGCAGGACGGCCAGCTCGCCGCAGCGCTCAGCCGCCATGAGATCAACGTTGCCGATGCCCAGTCGACCGGTGACGCCGGCCAGCACGAATGGTCGACCCTCCCCAGCTCCGCGGTCCTGGCGCTGCTGGCAGGACGCTTCGACCAGGCCGTCGCAGTTGCCCGCGAGGCTCAGCGCCAGATGGGTGCAGGGAACGTCGAGGGTTTGGGACCACCTGCGCCGACCTTGCAAGCACAGCAGGGCGGTTCCATCGGACCGACGCGCCCGAACCCAGCGAGCCCTTCGGGTTGGGTGCCATCAGCCGTGGCGCTGTGTGAGTGGGTGGTCTGCGCGGTCGACGGGTGGCATGGCGAGCGGTCAGCGGTTCCCGAACCGCTCGCGGGTGACCGTTGGAGCTCCGGGCTGGGTCTCGTCCTGGCCTCAGAGGCCAGCGCGAACTTCGATACCGAGCTCGCGGCGCTCCTGGCTGCCGACGCGGTCGGCCAGGCAGAGCGAGCCGGCGACGCTGCCTTGCTGCGATGGGCAGATCGAGCGAGGGCAGGTGCGCTCGTCGCTCTTGGGGAGCCTGACGCCGGGCTGGCCCTGGCATCCCGGCTGTCTGACGCGCCGGGGCAGGCTCCAGCCGCCGAGGCAGCTCGCACTGATCGCGTTGTGGGTGCAGCGGCGCTGCGCGCGGGCGACGACGAGCTCGCTCGTGCGCGGCTCACGCCTTCGGCCGAGGTCTTGGCTACAGCTGGCTACATCCCCGAGGCGGTGCTTGCTCTGCTCGCGCTGAGCGAGGCCGACCCTGACGGCGCGCGGTCACACCTTCGCCGCGCCCACGAGCTGGCGGGCGAGCCTGGCGCTGACAGCGCGTTTGACCGGATGTTCGCCATGCGCCCGACCCTTCAGGTCACCATGCTCGGCGAGCAGACGCTGTCGGTCGGCGGCGAGCGTTGCCGAGCCAAGACCAGCCACGCAGAGCAGCTCGTGTTCAGCCTGGTCCTTGCAGGTCGTGACGGCCTTGACGCCCGCGACCTGTGCGAGCGGCTCTGGCCAGGAAAGGACATCTCCAAAGCGATGGGTAGCCTCACCACCGCTACCTGGGATGCCCGGGCCGCTCTCGGGAGGGAGGCCTGGAGGCTCGACCGCAAGGGTGATCGCCTCACCCTGGACACAGAGGATGCGTCCGTCGATCTCGACGACATCATGGCGGCTCTCAGCGCAGGCTCTCCTGACCGTGAGCTCGTTCAACGCCTGCATCTGCCCCTGTTGCCAGCGTGGCGCCACGAGGACTGGGTCATCGATGCCGACGAGCGGCGTGCTGCCGTGGCATCGCGCCTGGCCAGATGATCGACCCTTCAGGGGAACCGATCCGGCTCGGTGGTGCTGTCAAGCCTCAGCAGACCTTGAAGCCGAGGGCCTGTTTGGAGCGCAGGACCCTCTGGGCGGACTGGTCGACGCGTGATTCGGGAAGGGACTTGTCGGCAACGGCTCGCTCGAGCCCGTCAAGTGCCGCGACGAGCTGCCCGGAGTCGATCCAGATCGCGACGTCTGCACCCGCGACGATCGACGCCTTCACCGCGTCGGGGAGTGCCATCCGGTTGGCGATCGCCTTCATGCCGCCGAGCTCATCGGTGAAGACGACCCCGTCGAAGCCGATCTGGGTGCGCAGCAGCTCGTAGGCCTTCGGGTTGAGCGAGGTGGGCAGCCCGCCGTCGGTCAGCCCGGGCACGTCGAGGTGTCCCACCATCACTGCGGTCCTGGTTGGGTCGAGTGCATCCGGACCCGACAGCAGGTCGCGGTAAGGCTGAAGGTCCGCCTGCATCTCTGAGAGGCGCGGGGTCGTGGCTGCCTGAGTGTGCGTGTCACCCGAGGCCCTGCCATGGCCCGGGAAGTGCTTGAGGGTTGCCATCACGTTGGCCGACTGCAATCCCTTGGCGAATGCCCGGGCATCGACGGTGACCGTGCTGGGCACGTTCGAGAAGGACCGCTTGCCGATGGATGCGTTTGCATAGCTCGCTTCGGCGACGTCGACCACGGGCGCGAAGTCGACCGCGATCCCGGCCGCGCGCATCTTCTGCGCGTGAGTGGCGACGGTGCTC
>JAHFUU010000197.1:4229-5681 GCA_023264915.1 Microthrixaceae bacterium
GTGATCTGGGTCAGCCGCGCCACGCCACCGCCCTCCTCGTCGGTGGCCACCCACAGGGGGATGCCGTCTGGGGTCTTGAGCTGCAACAGCGCAGGGGTTGCAGCGCCTTGTTGATCCGTGCCGACGATGACCCCGCCGATCCCCTTGGCGGCGAGTGCCGCGAACGCCTCCTGGGTTGCCGGTCCGGCGAGCTGCACCATGAGGAGCTGCGCGAGCCGCGTTCTCAGCGGGAGGCTGTGCACCCACTCCACAGACAGGCAAGCCCCGACCGGCTTGTTGGGGCTTGCGCTCGTCGGCACGGGCGCCGCGGAGGAGGCAGTCACCGGCACCGTGGCGGTCGAGGCCGTGGTCGCCGAGCTCGGCGCGGCGCCGGCCCCGATGGCCACCTGGGTCGCGCCGGTGCCGGTCTCGGCCGTGGGTTGGCCCGGCGAGCACGCAGCCGAGGCCGTCACGGTGACGGCCATCAGCGAGACGACCCAGCTCCTCCGGGTCATGCCCGCAGATGATCGCAACCCCATCTCGTGTCTCTCCATGACCCGTCCGCGACGCCTTGGAGGCGGCCCGATGCCGCCGGTCAGGGGATCCTAACGGCGCCGGGCACCGCGCCCCGGCGCGACGTGGCACCGAGGAGCATCTTCGGGCTTGCCCGTGCGAACCGCGAGCGGCAGCGAGCGGGCCACCCACGGAACCAGGTGTGAGCGCCGACGGCGCCCGTAGAGATGAGGGGTCGCGGATCCCATCCCGAGCACATGACCCGGCGGGCCCGGGGCGAAGCCCCGTTAGGATCTTGACCGGTTCTTGTGAGCCGGTTGCGATGATGGCGGAACGATGATGGCGGAACGAGTTGACACCTGCCGACGGGAGGATCGAGAACGATGAGCGGACAGATCGGTGTGCAGTGCACCGCGTGTGGCCAGTGGGTTCCAGAGACGACCCGTTTCTGCGGCAACTGCGGCACCGAGGTGTCGCCGTCGGTCGAGCTCTACACCGATCCCAACGCCGTGCAGCCACACCCTTCCTCGAACCCCCCGGATGGTGGTACGGCTGGACCGTATGCGTACGGGTCGTCCATCGGCACCGGCCCACCCGGCCCCGCGGGACCGGGCCCCGCACCGGGTGACTACACGATCTACACGGGACCGGTGGCCCCCGGAGGCTCGGGCGTGGTCACCGGCGCGCCTCTGGGGTACGCGCCCCAGCAGGCTTCCTCAGGTGGCGCGGGGCTCAAGATCGCGGCTCTCGTGCTCGGAGCCCTCGTCCTGGTTGCCGGCGTGGGCCTCGTCGTGGTGCTGGTGAACCAGACCCCCCCGACGACCACGCAGGTGAGTCAGCCCGACGGGCCGGGTTCACCGGGTGGGGCAGCCGGTGCGGACGGCTCGCCCCCCTCATCCAAGGCGCCGCTCCCGAAGCTGACCGTGAAGTCCTCGGCGTCGTCGGTGCAGTCAGGCCAAG
>JAHFUU010000198.1 GCA_023264915.1 Microthrixaceae bacterium
ACACGTTCGAGATCGTGGTACCAGACGGGGCGCTGGGGAACGCCTTCGGGCATGCCCGTGCGGACCGTGACCGGCAGCGAGCGGTCGTTCGCACGGAACCGGGTGTGAACGCCAACGGCGCCCCGAGAGATGAGCCATCCACGGTCACCAGCCAACCATGAGACTCGTCGCACCGGGCCGAGCCATGTTGGGAGGCCAGGCGTGATCAAGCTCGTACGTAGCTGATCACGGTGAACTCGAGGCCGCCGATCAACGGCACCTGCTCCCTGGAGACCTCTCGGAAGCCGGGGAACTCAGGGAACGGCACCGAGGTATCGGTGGTGACGATGGCGAAGGACGGTTTGCCCGACCTTCGAACAAGATCCACAGCCGATGACAGGTTGTTGTGCCCGTTGTAGATGGCACCCGGGACATCGGACCGTCCCTGAGTCGAGAGCCAGTCCTTGGCTCCCCAGGTCGCACCGAACTCGCGCGGGGGAAATCCCTGAGGTGAGATCAGCACAGCCTCGGGACGGGCGGAGAGGATCTCACCGGCTCGAGCGACTTCGTGAGTGCGCTGGCTGGACCAAGCCAGACCCATGACGGTCACCACGATCGCCATCCCCATCAACACCTGTTGGGTGCTTCGGCCGAGCTCGGCAAGGGTGGCGAATCCCACGACTTCCAGCAAGAGCCCACTCAACAAGATGTAGCGGCCACCCCATTGGGGCGCTGCGCCTCCTGGAAACTGGAAGACGAACACGAGTGGCAGCGGGAGAAGACCCATGACGAGGACCCATCGTCGTGGTCGAGGTGACCATCCCAAGAACAGGCCAGCTGCGGCGACAGGAGTCGTGGCGAACAGCCCGGGCCAGAAACCCGATCCGAGTGTCACCCGATCGAGCATCGCCAGCACCGAGCCAGCCAGAGCCAGGTAGCCGATGGTCTTGGGCACCTTTCCTATTGCAGACATCACGAACAGCCCGATTCCCGCTGCGAAGCAGAAGCCGTACAGCACGTGTTCGAGGTCCAGGGTCGGCGCGAGCGAGAAGAGGGTCGTCATGGACTCCTTTGCCCGCACCAGCAGGTCCTGACCGGCAACGCTGGCCGCACCAGTCGCACGGTTGGACCGGAACGGCTCACCCAGGACCGCGAGCTCCAAGCCGATGTTGGCCAAGAACAGCAGGCAGAACCCGACGAGGGCGAGGGCTGCCACACGTAGGGGTGCCCTCCACATGCGTGGCCAGCCCAAGGCCGCGCAGCCGATGCCCACCGAAGTGACGAAGTAGACGATCGCTTCGGTCCGCATGCTCGCCGCCAGGCCGAAAAGGGCGCCGGCGAACAGCGCTGCCCTCCACTTGAGGACTCCGGCATGCGCTTGCGGGTCTCGCTCGGACCCTGCACCCTGCCTTCCCGGCTCGGACGAGTCGGTCCCCGACCTCCTCATGTCGAGATGCGCCACGTCCAGGATCATGACGACACCCCAGCCCATCGCGGCGAGCCCTAACGTGTGCTCCCAGATGTCAAGTGCATAGATCAGCACCGGTGACGCCAGGCCGACCAACCAGAACGCCATCAGAGAAGCCCTTTCGCGTCCCTGCTCAGAGGCCACGCGCAACGCCAGGGACCTGGCACAGAACGCCGTAGCAACTCCCCCGAGCATCGGCAGCAACAGGACGGCGCGGGCACCCCCGAGATCCCACAGCGCACGACCCAACAGGATCATCGGCAAGGTCGTTACGTTGACGTACTGGTCTCCGATGCGGGTCGTGAACGTCAGGCCGTGGTACACGCCCTCCTCGTCCAATCCTGAGGCCCAATAGCCGACGTCGGGCCGGAAGCTCGACTTCTCGCTCATCGTCTTCAGGGTCGCGACCTTGGCGCCTTCATCCGCCCCCATCGTGCCGTTGGGATCGTTGAAGAACGACAGGCCGAGGTAGATCGCGAGCAGCGCCACGCCCCACCAGAGGAGATGCACACGCTTGACCCGGGTCGTGAGCCCTTCGGCAGGGCCCCCGTCAGCCTGGTCACGCGTCGACGGGGGCTCCACTCCCTGACCTTACCGGGCGAAAGCCGGCCCGCTCTCAGCATCCGCGCCATGCGCCTGAGGACCCGCGCTCAGACCATTCGCATGATCAGCACGGGTCCAGGTGAAGCTCTCCCCTCCGGGAAACTTCTTATGGGCGCATACAGACCGGACAACTGCCCCAGGTCGAGCTCGGGCTCGGTGCTGGCCAGCACGAACTCCTTGATCCCTTCTGACCGCATGGCTTCGGCGTAGTGGCGCAGCGAGCCCGGTGGCACTGAGAGACCTCTCGGCATCGGCTCCAACGGCCAAGCCATGCGACCGAGCCCCGGCCAAGTTGTCACGACGATCGGTCGACCGTCACCGTCTCCCAGATCGGGCACCTCCGTCACAGCCAGCGCGTGCGAGACCTGCGTCAGCCACTCACCAGAGACGGTGCGGTAATGCCGCAGGCTCGTGATCGATAACGTCGCCATCGACATGCTCGCCACGATGAGGGCGACCGAACCCAGTCGTCGGTCCGGTCGTGACAGGCTTGCTCCCGTTCGCTTCAGGGACATGAGCGCCAAGGGGAGAGCGACTGGGAGCATCAGGGCAAGGAAGCGAGCGCCCCACTCCGCTGAGCCGCCTTCTGAGTACTGGGTGGCGAGCACCGCGACTGTGTAGAAGATGCAAGTCATCGCAGCGAACCGACGATCAGCTCCTTCAAGATCATCTCTTGCCAACAACGACCAGCCGGCGGTGAGAATCGGGCACGTGATCAGAAGGCTGCCGATGGTATCTGGCGTGGCGGTCAGCGGAAGGACCGCCGCAACGATCACAACGACACATCCGGCGCGGAACAGGCCGAACAACCGCGGGTGCCTCCGAACCGCAACAGCGGTCGCCACCAACGCGACGAGCAAGACCAAAAGGGCGTAGTACACCAGAGGGGGCCAGGTGGCACCGGGGAGGATGAACGTTCCGGCGATCGAACCGAGCCTGCCGAACAGGAAGTTCTCGCCGACGGTGTTCAGCGGGACCGTTGCCTGTCCGAGCACCCGCCCGACCCAGAACCGGTCTGCGAAGGTAGCTACACCAGCGGCGATAACGATTCCAGCTGAGCCCAAGGCTAGATCGACACGCCGCTTGCGGACAGCGATGTACCCAAGCGCTGACCCGACCGCCAAGGCAAACAGCATCGCTTCGGTGCGAAACAAGCAGGCTGTCGCGATGAGCGCGGCCGCACCGGCCAGCCTCGCCGGGGAGCGCCTTTGGATTGCGACTATCACCGACAGGGCAGCAAACCCAGCAAGTGCCGCCCCGATCGAGTGGGCGAGAACGACCTGGCTCTCAAACAGGAGTGGACTGCCGATCCCGAGCACCCACAACGACAGGCGAGCCAGGGCGGGATCCCAGGCCCGGGCAACGAACGCGCCCGCAACCGCTGCCAGCACGACGGCCAGGGTCGACAGGACTGTCATGCCGAAGACTCCGGCCACCTTGCCAATGGCCGCAAGCATCCAGGCGTAAGCCGGGTGCTTGGCATAGGTGGCGAACTCTCGAGGACCACCCTCAGAGAGGGTGACGAAGAAGGCCTTGCCTTCTGGGTCGATCACCTGGAGCTCGTTCGGACGCAGGTAGGACTGACCAGCTTCGAGTCGTTGTGCCTGAAGGATGGCAGCGCCTTCGTCAGACGAGAACGAGGCATCGAACCTTCCGACAGGGATCAAGGCGACAAGCACAACCAGGAGCAGTGCGGCATGCAACCAAAGGGGAGCACCCCAACACCTCCGAAACCAGTTGGCGGTCGTGGCCGCCACATCGTGGAGGCCACCGCGTGGGCTCTCGCCGATTCCCCCAGCCTCCATACCTCAGTTGCCGGCCATACCCGATTCGCGCAGCTCACGCCGCAGCTCGCCTATCTCGTCACGCAATCGAGCCGCGTACTCAAAGCGGAGATCCCTTGCTGCCTCACGCATCTCCTCTTCGAGCGTCTGCACGAGGCGACCCAACTCTTCCTGGGGCAATCCGATCAACTCGTCCTTGCTCCCTGCACGGTCGCGATGGCGCCGGCGAGACCGGCCCCCAGAGGAGTTGCCCGCTTCGCTTGACTGGATCTGGGCGAGGATGTCGGTGACTGCTTTGCGAATGGTCTGGGGATCGATCCCGTGCTCTGCGTTGTACGCCTGCTGGAGGCCGCGGCGGCGGTTCGTCTCAGATATTGCACGCTGCATCGAATCGGTGATCTTGTCCGCATACATGACCACCTGACCATCGACGTTTCGCGCTGCCCGACCGATCGTTTGGATCAACGACGTTTCACTTCGCAGGAACCCCTCCTTGTCTGCGTCGAGGATGGCTACGAGCGAGACCTCGGGAAGATCGAGGCCCTCGCGCAGCAGGTTGATCCCGACCAGAACATCGAACTCTCCCAGCCTCAGGTCGCGGAGGATCCCAATGCGCTGGATCGTGTCGACCTCGCTATGGAGGTAGCGGACCAGGAGCCCCATCTCGAGCAGGTAGTCAGTCAGATCCTCGGCCATCTTCTTGGTGAGAGTCGTGACGAGAACACGAGAGCGATCTGCGACCCGACCCTGGATGCTCGCGACCAGGTCGTCGATCTGGCCCTTGGTCGGTCGTACGATCACCTCAGGATCGACCAGCCCGGTGGGCCTGACGATCTGCTCTACGACCCCAGCTGAATGATCCAGCTCGAACGCCCCCGGTGTGGCGGATAGGAAGACCGCCTGCCCGATCCGCTCGAGGAACTCGTCGAAGCGCAAGGGACGGTTGTCTGCGGCAGAGGGGAGCCGGAAACCATGCTCGATCAGGGACTCCTTGCGGCTTCTGTCTCCTTCGTACTGACCGTGGAGCTGGGGGACCGTCACGTGTGACTCGTCGATGACCACCAGGAAGTCGGACGGGAAGTAGTCAAGAAGCGTGAATGGGGGCTCGCCACGCCCACGGCCGTCGATGGGTGCGCTGTAGTTCTCGATGCCGTTGCAGTACCCGAGCTCTTGCATCATCTCCAGGTCGTACTCGGTTCGCATACGAAGGCGTTGCGCCTCCAGAAGCTTGTTCTCAAGCTCGAAGCACTGAAGACGATCTCGAAGCTCGCCCTCGATTCGCACGACCGCATCCCGCATCCGCTATTCGGTGGCGACGTAGTGGGTCGCAGGGAACACGACCAGCTCATCGATGGACTCGACCCGCTCGCCAGTCAGCGGATCGACCACAAGGATCTGCTCCACCTCGTCGCCGAAGAGCACGATGCGCACAGCGGTCTCCTCATAGGCAGGATGCACTTCGATCGTGTCACCCCTGACACGGAACTTGCCACGCACAAGGTTCATGTCGTTTCGCTCGTAGCGCATGTCGACGAGCCGATTCAGGATCTGGCGCTGGTCCACCACGTCACCAACGTCGATCTGCAACAACTGGGCCCGATACTCCTCCGGCGCGCCCAGCCCGTAGATGCAGGACACCGACGCCACCACTATCACGTCACGCCGGGTGAGAAGGGCAGAGGAAGCAGAGTGACGGAGGCGATCGATGTCGTCGTTGATCGAGGAGTCCTTCTCGATGTAGGTGTCGGATGCAGCCATGTATGCCTCTGGCTGGTAGTAGTCGTAGTACGAGACGAAGTACTCGACTCTGTTCTCGGGGAAGAACTCCCGGAACTCGTTGGC
>JAHFUU010000199.1 GCA_023264915.1 Microthrixaceae bacterium
GGGCGGGACCGGCGAGCCTTCGGACCCCCAACAGCCCGGTGGTCAGCCGCCCTATGGCCAGCCGCCCTATGGCCAGCCGCCCTACAGCCAGCCACAGGACGCCCAGCCCGACTACGGGCAACAACAACCTCAACAGCCCTCCTACGGCCAGCCCCAGGACGGCCAGCCCGGTTACGGGCAACAGCAACCTCAACAACCCGGCTACGGCCAGCCCCAGTACGGCCAACCCGGCTACGGCCAGCCTCAGTACGGCCAACCTGCCTATGGCCAGCCCCAGTACCAGCAACCTGCCTACGGCCAGCCCCAGTACCAGCAACCTGTCAACCAGCCGCCATCGCCTCCCAACGACGGTCAGGCATTGGCGGGGATGATCACATCCATCGTCGGCACGACGCTGTCGTTCCTGTGCTGCGGCTTCTACGGGGTCATGGCCATACCGTGCATCGCCGGAGCGGTTCTCGGGATCATGTCCCGAAAGCGGATCGCCGAGTCCAACGGCCAGCTCGGCGGTGACGCGATGGCACTCACCGCCTTGATCGTCGGCGCGGTGGGAGCGGTCTGGGCGGTGCTGTGGCTGGTGCTGCGGTTCGCGTTCCGCACCTACTACTGGTACTGAGCCCGCGGGCGTCGATCATCCACGCGTGCGGGATCCTCTTGCTTGGCGCCCCAAGAGATGAGGGGCCGCGGATCCCAACCCGATCACATGACCCGTCGGGGCTGGGGCGAAGCCCGGCTGGGGTGGCT
The DNA here is from genome assembly GCA_023264915.1 of Microthrixaceae bacterium. Classification (GTDB taxonomy): domain Bacteria; phylum Actinomycetota; class Acidimicrobiia; order Acidimicrobiales; family Acidimicrobilacustridaceae; genus JACPNV01. Next base: position 745 of record JAHFUU010000199.1, read on the forward strand.
GATCAGTCAACCAGGCGCAGGCCGCTCGGTGCCATCGACGATTCGGCGTTCTGGATGTCGACGACGAACTCTGTGAGGTGAGCCGGGAACACGTGCTCGCTCACCAGAACGGGCTGGCCGTCGGCTGATCTGGTCACCCGCTCACACCGGAGCACGGGCGAGCCTGCCGGGATGTCGAGAAGCTCGGCATCATGCGTCGATGCTGCGGCCGCTCCGATGGTCTGTGTCGCGCCGCCAAGCTCGACCGATATCAGCTCATAGAAGGGGGAGCGGGTCACGTCGGCACGGGAGAGCTCGGCACCGAGCGCCTCCGGGCACCAAACGGTCACCAACGCGAACGGGTTGCCGTCAGCCAGGTTCAGGCGCCTCACGCGCAGAACGGTCCCTGAGCCGAGGACCTCGAGCACTCGCTGGGGTGCGGTCACGAAGCGGAAGTCGAGGATCCTCCGCTCGGACTGGACGCCCTCTGCGGCCAGCTGGCTCTCGATCGTTCCCAGCCGCCCGAGCGACTGGCGGACAGGATCGCTCGCCGAGAACCACCCAAAGCCCTGTCGGGAGTCAACCAGGCCCTCATCACGGAGCAGCTCGAGGGATCGGCGGACCGTCACGCGGGAGGCGTCGAACTCCGCGGAGAGCTCGGACTCGCTCGGAAGCAGCCTGCCCGCACCGAACTCCCCTGACGCGATGCGGTCCCGCAGCCTGTCCGCTATCAACTGGTACCTGGTCTGCCGCATGCCGCTAAGTCGCTTCACCGCTCTGGGAGGGCCCAACTGACTCTGATTCAGATTTGCACAGGATCTCACTGAGCACACCGGTGCTCACGGGAGCACTGAGCACACCGGTGCTCACAGATGACGCCGGGTCGCACCGCGCTTGACTGTTCACCATATTCGGTTTGCCGATACTTGTCTACAACTTGTATTTCTCTCAACTTGTCCTATACTTGTATGCATACCTGGCTCCGAGCGCCCATCCTGGGCCAGTCAGATGTAACTCTCACCGGAAGGCTCTGTCATGGTCGTAGCTGCCAACACCCCATCAGGCCTCGTCGACGACGTCTACTCGCGGCTGGCCGAGCGCTGTGCCCTCGGCCGCGAGAGGCTCGGCAGGCCACTCACCTTCGCAGAGAAGGTGCTGATCAACCACTTGCGCGACCCCCACGCACAAGGTCTCGAACGGGGCCGCTCCTATGCCGACCTTGACCCGGACCGGGTAGCCATGCAGGACGCCACCGCCCAGATGGCCCTCTTGCAGTTCATGACCGCCGGCCTGGCCCAGGTCGCCGTACCTGCGACCGTGCACTGTGACCACCTGATACAGGCTCGCCTCGACGGATACTCGGACCTGCTGGCGGCGCTCGACACCAACGACGAGGTCTATGAGTTCTTGGGGTCGGTCTCGGCCCGCTACGGCATCGGGTTCTGGAAGCCGGGCAGCGGCATCATCCACCAGGTGGTGCTCGAGCAGTACGCGTTCCCAGGCGGGATGATGATCGGAACCGACAGCCACACTCCCAACGCCGGGGGGCTCGGCATGGTGGCCATCGGCGTGGGCGGCGCCGACGCCGTCGACGTGATGACCGGGTTCCCGTTCAACATCCGTTGGCCGAAGCTGATCGGTGTGCACCTCACCGGGGCGCTCGACGGATGGGCAGCTCCCAAAGACGTCATCTTGGAGGTTGCTCGCATCCTCACCGTCAAGGGCGGCACCGGCGCCATCGTCGAGTACTTCGGGCCCGGTGCCGAGTCCCTCTCCGCGACCGGAAAGGCAACGATCTGCAACATGGGTGCCGAGATCGGGGCCACCACGTCGCTGTTCGCCTATGACGAGGCGATGAGGCGATATCTGGCAGCCACAGGGCGGGAGGCGATCGCGGCGGCGGCCGACGCGGTTGCTGGTGACCTTCGCGCCGACGACGGAGTCCTCACGAGCCCGGAGGATCACTTCGACGAGGTGATCCACATAGACCTCTCCGCCCTCGAGCCGCTCATCAACGGTCCCCACACGCCTGATCGTGCCCGCCCGCTCAGCAGGCTAGGTGCAGAGGCCAGGGCCGAAGGCTGGCCGCTCGAGATCAGCGTTGCTCTCGTCGGCTCATGCACCAACTCCTCCTATGAGGACATCACGCGCGCCGCCTCCATCGCCCGAGACGCTGCCAGCAAGGGCCTCAAGGCACGCTCTCGGCTGCTGGTCACCCCAGGCTCAGAACGGGTACGGGCAACGATCGAGCGCGACGGGCTGCTCGGCGACCTCGAGTCCATCGGGGCTGTCGTGCTCGCCAACGCGTGCGGGCCCTGCATCGGCCAGTGGGCGCGCAGCGACGTCGCCGAAGGCGAACCCAACGTGATCGTCAACTCCTACAACCGCAACTTCCCCAAGCGCAACGACGGGCTGGCATCCACCCTGTCCTTCGTCACCTCACCAGAGACCGTCGTGGCCCTGGCTCTCGCGGGCACCGTCGAGTTCGACCCGCGGACCGGCACGCTCACGAACCAAGCAGGCGAGCAGGTCCGCCTCGAGGTCGGCCAAGGCGTCGAGCTGCCCCCGGCCGGATTCGAGAGCGGCGAGGAAGGATTCGTGGCTCCGCCCGAGGACGGATCCGGCGTCGAGGTGAGGGTCGACCCTGACAGCGACCGCCTGCAGCTCCTCGAGCCCTTCCCGCCCTGGGACGGCAAGGACTTCATGGAGATGCCCATCCTCGTCAAGGCCGCGGGCAAGTGCACCACTGACCACATCTCCGCGGCTGGCCCGTGGCTGAAGTACCGCGGCCACCTCGAGAACATCTCCGGCAACCTCTTCCTGGGTGCGGTCAATGCCTTCAGCGGGGCGGTCGGCGAGGGGAAGGACCAGCTCGACGGCCAGACCAAGCCCTTCCCCGACATCGCCAAGCACTACATGCAGGCCCACCAGCCGTGGGTTGCGATCGGCGACGAGAACTACGGCGAGGGCTCTTCGCGCGAGCACGCCGCGATGGAACCCAGGTACCGGGGTGCAAGGGCGGTCATCACCAGAAGCTTCGCCCGCATACACGAGACCAACCTCAAGAAGCAGGGCGTGCTTCCCCTGACCTTCGCAGACCCCTCGACCTATTACCAGATCGGCGAGGACGACCGCATATCGGTGCTGGGCCTCGCGGACCTGGCCCCAGACCTGCCGGTGCGGTGCCGGATCACCAAGACCGACGGAACGACCATCGACTTCGAGGCCAACCACACGATGTCACCAGACCAGATCGAGTGGTTCCGCGCAGGCGGCGCGCTCAACATCATCCGCCAGCGAGGTCTGTGACCTCTTGCAGGTCATGCAGCCTGGAGACCGTCCAACACGTCCGTCTGGACCCGCTCCGTACCGCCTGAGACCGTTGAGCTCGGCGGCGAAGGGGGCTGTTCAGCAAGGGTCCAACTGTCCAGCCCTTCCGCTTGTGTCCCAACGGTCCGGCGCCGTTCGCCTGAGTCCTTTCATGGCGACGATCGCTCGGTCCGTTCGCCCGGAGGCGGCACCTGCGTGACCGCTCCCGACCGCACGCCTTCGGGCTGCGTCCGCTGCATGACCGTGGCGAAGCCGCTTTCCTCAAGCCCGAGGATCAGGTGCGCGGGTTCGACGACGACACCAAGCTGATCGAGGTCTTCGCCCCCTGACAGGCCAGTCCCGTGCGCGGTCGATCCCACCTCGACGAGCAGGATCGTACCGTCGGGCAGCGCTGGGATCTCCAGAGGGAGATGCTGGCAGACGACAAGTGAGGAAGGGCACCGAGTTCAGCTGCAGAGGCCTCGACACACGGGGTCTTGGACACCTCGTCGGCGACGGTCACGATCGAACCCGTTGGTCAGGACCTATCAATTCGGCCAAGATCACACGGCTCTCCCCCACCTGTCATGGATCACGATGCTGCTCTCGATCACGACAACCCATCACCCAGCGACCGACCTTGGGTACCTGCTGCACAAGCATCCGGACAACGTGCGGACGGTGTCGTTCCCGTTCGGTGACGGGCACGTGTTCTTTCCCGAGGCGAGCGACGATCGCTGCACCGCTTCGCTTCTGGTGGAGATCGACCCGATCGGATTGGTACGCCGGAAGGGCAAGAGCAACGACTCGTTCGCGCTGGCCAGCTACGTGAACGACCGTCCGTACGCGTCGTCGTCGTTCACCAGCGTCGTGTTGGCGAAGATGTTCGGCACCGCAATGATTGGCAAGTGCGACAGTCGCCAGGAGCTTGCCGACACCGCAATCCCCATCGAGGTCGAGGTCCCGGTTCTGCCGTGTAGCGGTGGGGACGCCATCCTGCGGCGTTGCTTCGAACCGCTCGGCTACGAGGTTGACAGTGCGCCGATCGAGCTCGACGAGCGATTCCCCGAGTGGGGAAATAGCCGTTACGTCCAGGTCACCCTTCGGGGGGTGGTACGGATTGCGGAGCTTCTCTCGCACCTCTACGTGCTGCTCCCCGTGCTCGACAACGACAAGCATTACTGGGTCGGCGACGACGAAGTGGAGAAGCTGCTCGCCAAGGGCGGGCCGTGGCTTGGCGCTCACCCGGATCGGGAGCTGATAGTCCGTCGTTACCTCCGTCACCGCCGTCCGTTGGCGACGACCGCACTCGATCGGCTCGCCGACGAGGATGCGCCGGAACCCGACATCGCCGAAGAGGACCTCAACCAGGAGGAGGAGGCGGTCGAGAAGAAGATCAGCCTCAACGAGCAGCGCCTCGGCACCGTTCTCGCCACGTTGAAGGCGTCAGGCGCCCATCGCGTCATCGACCTCGGATGCGGCGAAGGGCACCTGCTCACTGAGTTGTTGGCGGATCGATCGTTCACCGAGATCGTCGGGGTAGATGCGTCTCACCGGGCCCTCGAACGTGCCGCCCGACGCCTGCACTTCGATCAGATGCCCGAACGACAGCGCGACCGCATCAAGCTTCT
>JAHFUU010000200.1 GCA_023264915.1 Microthrixaceae bacterium
GTGATCTTGACGCTGTGGACGTGCTGGCGGTTCCACAGGGGCTCGAGGATCGAGTTGGCAAACCGGCTTATGAGCAGGCTCCGCATGGCTTCCTTCCCGAGGAAGTGATCGATGCGGAAGATGGCCGACTCCCAGAAGTGCTTGTGCAGGCTGTAGTTCAGCTCACGAGCAGACGCAAGGTCCCTCCCGAAAGGCTTCTCGATGATCAACCGGGCCCCCTTGTTGAGCCCGACACTCGCGAGGCCGTCGGCCACGGTCGCGAAGAAGGACGGCGGGATCGCGAGGTGGAAGATCGGGTGCTCGGGTTCTCGAACCGCCGCACGGACCTTGTCGAAGAACCCCGGCTGGCTGTAGTCGCCGCACACGTAGTTCAGGTTCTTGGAGAGGTCGTCGAAGGACGACTCATCCCACAGGTCCGGCTCCTCCGCGCGCACCGAACGCCGAGCGTGCTCGACGAAGTCCGAGGTCGTCCAGTCGTCAAGAGCAACCCCGACGACGGGGACACCGAGCAGGCCGCGGAGATGGAGTCGGTACAGGGCCGGGAAGAGCTTCTTCTTGGCGAGGTCTCCCGAAGCCCCGAACATGACGAGCGTGTCTGACCGGGGTCGGACCGCAGGTTCTACGACGTGCGGCTTGTCGGTCGGCTTGAATCCCACGGCTGGGCCTCCGGTTGTCGCTGTCGGGGTTGGTTGCCTCACGCTAGCGGGGCTTCGCCCCGGCCCGACGAGCCTCGTCACTGGCTCGAGACGGTGGGACTCACTATTGGGGCACGCGAGGGCGCTCACACCTGGTTCCGTGCAACGGCTCGCTCGGTCCCGCTCAACGGTTCGCACGGGCAAGCCCGAAGATGCGCCGCGGTGACCCGCTGCGGTCTCAGCCCGCTTGGATCCCGGACAGACCGTCGACTGCGGCGTCACGCTCGAGTTCGGCCAGACGGTCAGTCTCCCCTGCAAGGTAGGCGTCCCAGAAGTCAACCGTCGCGCGCTCGACCAGCTCGTCATGGGGCGACGGTTCGTCCTCATAGGGCGGCGCGTGTGTGCCGCCTATGAGCGTCACGAGGTACTTGGGTGGCTTGGCCAGCCCGAAGGCCTGCACGGCACCCGAATACGGCAGGGATGCGTCCTTGTCGCCGTGGATGATCAACACGGGGACGCTTACCTCGAAGGTGTACGCATCGGGCATGGGGAGCATCGCGCCCGACAGGATCTCGACCGCCCGGAAGCGATCATCGCGGCAGCAAGGGTTGAACCCCAAGGCGAAGGTGGTCGCTCCTCCAAGTGACAACCCGGCGGCACCCAGTCGCGCCGGATCGACGCGCCCTTCAAGGGGATCGCCGGGAGTGGTGCTGGCCGCAAGGACCTGGTCCAGCACGAAGGAGATGTCCCGGGGCTGGTCCCACAGATCAAAGCCATCCGCCAGCCAGCCAGGAACGTCGGAGTTGGTGAGCGGGAAGGCGGGTGCGACAACCACATATCCAGCGGCAGCCCAGACAGAGAACAGCTTGGTGAACTTGCTCGGGTGCCCGCCGAGCCCGTGCGAGAACATGATGAGAGGCCTGGGGCCAGGTGAGACGGGGTAGTAGATCTCGGTGACGAGGGTCCGCGAGGGCTTCTCGGCTGGAGGTGTCGAGCCCCCGCTGGGGTGCCCCGCGGGCGTCTTGCGCACGCGGTCGACGAAGGTCCGCTGCTGGTGCTCGAACTGGTTGGGGCGCCCGGCAACCACGGGCACCGGGGTCCGCAACGTGGTGGCACCCTCGGTGTTGGTCGGACCGTCCGTCAAGGCGGGTCCTCGGGCGCCCTCTGTGGACTGGGCACAGGCGGCCAGGGCCATGATGACGGTGAGGACCAGGAGGCGGCTGCCGAGCAGCACGCCGGGACGTGAGGCCTGACGTCGGCGGGATGTCGCAGGGATACCTGGCCCGTTCATGAGTTGTCGATGTACTTCTGGCGGGCAGCCTTGATGATCGTCACTGCGTCATCACCTACAGGATCCAGCCCGCTGACAGTCAGGATGAGCACCCCCCGGCCGACCTGCACGACGGCAAGCCCTACATGGACTGTGTTCTCGCGACCTTCGGTGGAGGTGGTGAGCTCGATCTCGAAAGAGTTCTGGGAATCACCGGTCTTCGGGACCTTCCAGTCGGCGATGTGCACCTTCACATCGCGGTCCTCCTTGGCGAAGTCATGCTTGAACCCACGTTCCATGCAGGTCTTGAACTCGCTGCGCTTGGTCGCCTGAACCGTCTGCACAGCGCTCTGCGAGTCGGGCATCAGCGAGGCGGTCTCGTGGACTGAGGAGACCGGCTCGCGCCGGTCAAATGTCGGGGAATCAGCTGAGGCCGCCTTCCTCTCGAAGCCCGAGCCGAGCTCCTCGTCGACCTCGGGGCAGTCGAAACTGCTCCCTGACTTCTTCTTTTCTGTCCGCGACTGGGTCGTGTCGGTGGTCGACCGCCTCCATCCCGTGCCGGGAAGGTCCTCTGCGCCGATGAGCGAAGCCTTCGCCACCCTGAGATCAGCTTCGCGGTCAGGAGCGGGGTCCGTGACAGGAGGCGAGGTGGCCTCGCTCTGCACTGTTGTCCTGTTGACGCAACCGCTGCAAGCCACCAGCACCACGACAGCCATGGCCATGATCGACCGGGTGGCCTGCCGCCACTGGATCCTGCCCGCGGGTGAAGCGGTTGGAGAGGCAGCCATGGCCCCACACGATATTGCCCCCCAACACCCGGAGGCGGTCGCGCTCGATCAGATTCGGGTCCGGGCAGCGTCGGGTCGGTGTACGCATGGCCGAGCCGGATGGGCGTGGGCATCGGACCACCTCCAGCGGGATCCCTCAGCGGGATCCCTCAGCGGGATCCCTCAGTTGCATGAGCAGACCGGCATGGTGAGTCGAGCTCGCGACTCACCATGCCGGGACACCCGAAGGCCCCCGGACCGTAGGATCAGGTGTGATGGGCTTGATGAATCCGGGCGCTGCGACGATGACTGTCGTGTTCACCGACCTCGTCGGGTCCACGGCGATGCGCAGCGCGCTGGGCGACGACAGGGCTGACGAGCTGCGACGGGAGCACGACGATCTCCTGGCCCGACTGATCGACGAGAACAGGGGCATCGTCGTGAAGGGCACCGGCGACGGCGTGATGGCGGTGTTCCACGCGCCGAGTGAGGCGATCACGGCGGTCACCGCCATCCAGCAGGCGATCAGCCGCCGCAACCGGCGTGCCGAGGTTGCACTCTCGCTCCGGATCGGCGTCAGCATCGGTGAGGTCAGGATCGAAGGCGACGACGTGTTCGGGACCCCTGTGGTCGAGAGCGCTCGGCTCTGTGCCCGAGCTGACGACGACCAGATCCTCGCCTCGGTCTACGTCAAGGCACTGGTTGGATCGCGAAGCCCTGTCGGCTGGGATGAGATCGGCGATCTCGATCTCAAGGGTCTGAACGAGGAGCTGCTCACCTACCAGCTCCGGTGGTGGGAGACCGGGGCTTCACGACCGATGCCCTTCCCTGCCATCCCAGGGTTGGGTGAGCTGGGTCCGTTCGCCGGACGGAAGCTCGAGAAGTTCGAGCTGGTCGAGCCGTGGACACGCGCACGCGAAGGCCGTGGGCCGGCTGTCTTGGTGAGCGGTGACGCGGGGATAGGCAAGACGCGCCTGGCCCTCGAGTTCGCCCATTCCGCGCACGACCAGGGCGCGATCGTTCTCTATGGCCGGTGCCGCGAGGATGTGACGCCCCCGTACGAGCCGTTCTCTGAAGCGCTGCGCACCTACGCCGGCCACCTCTCGGACCTGCAGCTGGCAGAGTCATTGGGACCTGGTGCAGGCGAGCTGATCCGCCTGGTACCCGAGTTGGCCGGCCGGCTCTCGCGATCTCCTGAGCTGCACGCGAGTCCCGATGCGCAGTCGCTTCGCCTCTATGAAGCCGTGGCCGGCTGGCTTGCTTGTGCGTCCAAGGACGAGCCGGTGGTGTTCCTGGTCGAGGATCTCCATTGGGCCGGCGCGTCGACCGTGTCGATGCTGCGGCACCTTCTGCTCACCACTGACCCGATGCATCTGCTCGTGCTCGGGACCTATCGCGAGGGCGACCTGCACGAGAGCCATCCCCTTGCCACAGCCATCGCCGAGCTCCGCCAGAGCCCGAGAGGCGTGGAGCAGCTGCACCTTTCTGGGCTCGACGAACTCGAGCTGGGACAGCTCATCACCGGAGCTCCCGGTGAGGTGGCCGCCGGCTCTCGCGGCGCACTGCTCGGAGCGACCCTCGATCCCGGTTCGACAGCGACCCTCACGCGAACCCTCACAGCCTGCACCGCCGGCAACCCTCTGCACGCCGACCATGCCCTGCGCTACCTGCGGGACAGTGGCCAGCTCGCAGAGGTCGGTGGCGTGCTGTCTCTGCTGCCCGAAGGGGCTGAGCTCTCAGTTCCTGCAACCCTCGAAGCCACCATCGTAGAACGATTGTCCTTCCTCGAGCAGCCAGCCGCGTCAACGGTTCGTGTTGCGTCGGTGCTCGGCCAAGAGCTCGACCTCGCGGTGCTGCGCGCCCTGCTGGGGATCGACGAGGCCACCCTCGCCAAGGTTGTGGATTCCGCTGCGGAGCACGGGTTCCTCGTCAGGCTCGGAGCCCACACCGTCGGGTTCACCCACGCTTCGGTTCGTGATGCGATACAGGAGACGACCGGCATCCGCTGGCGTGTCTCTGTCCATCGAAGGGCAGCCGATGAGATCGAGAGGCACTCCGCCGGCCAGGAGCAACACCTGCTGCCGCTTGCCTTCCACTACGTCGAGGCCGCCGCTGACGGCGATGCCGCCAAAGGCATCGACTACGCGGTGGCGGCCGGCAGCCAGCTCTCAGATGCCTTGGCCTTCGCCGACGCGCGCCGTTGGTACAGGAGCGCGTCGAGGTTGCTCGAGCGCCACGCGCCGCGCGATGACGCTCGGCGCCTCGATCTGCTCGTTGCTCAAGGCCAGACGGAGTCCCTGGCTGGTCACCCTTCGGCCCGGCAGACCCTCACGAGAGCGGGCGAGCTGGCCCTTCGATTGGGAGACTCGGCTGCGCTCCTTCAGTCGGCTCTCGCGCTGCAAGTGGATCCGATCTTCGCTCCACCGGAGGATTCGCATGCCTTCTTGCGGCTCTTGCGCAAGGCGCTCGACACCGTCGGCCCTCAAGACGAGACTCGCTCGCGACTGCTGGCCCTGGCCGCCTTTGAGCTCTCATACAGCCCGGCCCGGCTTGACGGGCACCGATCAGGCTCGGCATCTCCCCTTCCGCCAGACCCAGTGGCGTTGGCCGACGAGGCTCTGGCTCTCGCTCGGGCCAGCGGCGACCCTCGCCTGTTGCTCGACGTGTTGCAGCTACGCCTCCCGACCATCGACGGGCCCGACTCAGCGGCGGAGCGCATCTCGCTTTCCGACGAGCTCGACGACCTGTCATCTCAGCTGGAGGACCCGCTCGTAGGGTTCCGGGCCACGTACTTCCGCATCCTGGCTTGCCTCGAGCAAGGCGACGTCGCCACGGCAGACGACCGGATCGATGTCGGGAGGGACCTGCTCCGCCGGCTTCGCCTGCGCGGTCCGGGTTACGCGATGGCCCACGTGACCGCCCTGCGCTCGCAGCTCACCGGCGACCTCTCCGACGCGGATCGGGCCGCTGAGCAGCGCGATCA
>JAHFUU010000201.1 GCA_023264915.1 Microthrixaceae bacterium
GGCTAAGGCTTGCCTGTGCCTGACCGGTACCCTTGGCCGGTCGTGAAGATACCTAGCTCACCCCGCAAGATGCTCATCGTTGCCAGCGCATGCGCGGCGGGGGCGGTTCTCGTGCTCGTGGCACGGGCAACCGATCACGCCGCGAGCCTGCAACTTGGCGACTTCGAGAAGAGGGTCGCAGAGCACCAGGTGATGGAAGCCACCATCCACAGCCACGACAGCGAGGTTTCGGGGAAGCTCACCGACGGAAGCCGGTTCGTCGCCCCGTACCCCCAGGAGTACACCGACGAGCTGACGCGCAAGCTGCTGGATGCCAGCGTGAATCCGAAGGTAGACAACGACGGTGAGTCGTTCTGGATGGTCCTTGCGATCCAGTTCCTGCCGATCCTGGTCCTGGTCGGCGTGTTCGTCTACTTCATGCTGGGCCTCCAGGGCGGGAGCGGTCGGCTCATGTCCTTCGGCAAGGCCAAGCCTCGCCAGGTCCACAAGGCTCAGCCGAAGGTCAACTTCTCCGATGTTGCGGGGGCCGACGAAGCCGTCGAAGAGCTGGCTGAGATCAAGGACTTCCTCCAAGAACCAGCCAAGTTCCAAGCGATGGGCGCCAAGATCCCCAAGGGAGTGCTGCTCTTCGGGCCGCCCGGAACAGGCAAGACGTTGCTCGCCCGTGCCGTAGCGGGCGAAGCCGGCGCACCGTTCTTGTCGATCTCGGGCTCTGACTTCGTCGAGATGTTCGTCGGGGTCGGGGCCAGCCGGGTGCGGGACCTGTTCGAGCAAGCCAAGCAGTCGGCGCCCGCCATCATCTTCGTCGACGAGATCGACGCTGTCGGCCGTCATCGCGGTGCGGGACTGGGCGGTGGGCATGACGAGCGCGAGCAGACCCTGAACCAGCTCCTGGTCGAGATGGACGGGTTCGACGTCTCGACCGGCGTGATCATGATCGCCGCGACCAACCGTCCTGACATCCTCGACCCGGCGCTGCTGAGGCCAGGGCGTTTCGACCGCCAGGTGGTGGTGGACAGGCCTGACCTCGAGGGTCGGCGAGCCATCCTCGAAATCCACACCAAAGGGAAGCCCATGGGCAAAGACGTCGACCTCGGGGTGCTGGCGCGCCGGACACCGGGGTTCACCGGAGCTGACCTGGCCAACACGGTCAACGAGGCTGCGATCCTGTCGGCACGACACGGTCACAGCGACATCTCGATGCAGACGCTCGAGGAAGCCATAGACAGGGTGATGGCCGGCCCAGAACGCCGATCCCGCGTCATGTCCGAGAAGGAGAAGCGTGTGATCGCCTACCACGAGGCCGGTCATGCGCTCGTAGGCCATGTGCTTCCCAACACCGATCCGATACACAAGGTCTCGATCATCGCCCGCGGGCGCGCGCTCGGCTGGACGCTCGCGCTGCCGACCGAGGACAAGAACCTGAAGACCCGCTCGGAGCTCCGCGACGAGCTCGCCATGTTGATGGGTGGCCGCACCGCGGAGGAGATGATCTTCGGTGACCCGACCACCGGCGCCCAGAACGACATCGAGCGGGCCACACAGATCGCGAGGGCGATGGTGACGCAGTTCGGGATGAGCGACGAGGTAGGACTCCTTCAGCTAGGCAGGAAGGGAGGCGAGCCTTTCCTCGGAAAGGAATCGGCGCACGAGGTCAACTACTCCGACGCGGTGGCGGCCAGCATCGACACCGAGGTACGGCGATTGCTGGAGGAAGCACGCCAAGAGGCACACGAGATACTGACCCTGCACCGCGCGACCCTTGATCGCCTTGCCGACGCCCTCACCGAGCATGAGACGCTCGCCGATCCCCAGCTCGCGGTGATCTTCGGCGACATCGGAGCGTGGCGCGGGGCGACAGGCTCTTTGGATGGCGAGCAAGCTGTGGCAGGCGGGAGCACACCTGCCACGTGGTCTGTCGGCAGGGCCACCAGCCCGCCAGAGGGACCCGGTGGGACCCTCACCAACACTGGCGGCGACCTGAGCGATGAACAACGCTGAGAACCGAAGGGCAACATGAGTGATCTGAACCATTCAAGTGGGGACAACGACGTCGTCGCCCTGAGCTCCCTGCGACCTGGCGAAAGCACCGCCGGAACAATCGATCTTCGCCGGGTCGAGGCTGCCGTGCACGAGATCCTCCGTGCCGTCGGTGAGGACCCGGAACGCGACGGTCTCGTCGGCACCCCAGGCAGGGTCGCCAGGATGTACGCCGAGGTGTTCTCCGGCCTGCACGAGTCCCCGGACCAACACCTCCAGGTGATGTTCGAGGCTGACCACGACGAGATGGTCATGGTACGGGACATCGATCTGACGTCGATGTGCGAGCACCACCTGATCCCATTCATCGGAAAGGCTCATGTCGCGTACATCCCCAATGACGACGGCCGCATCTCCGGCCTTTCCAAGCTCGCCCGATTGGTCGATGCGTATGCGCGCCGACCACAGGTCCAAGAAAGGCTCACAAGCCAGATCGCCAACGAGATCGAGCGCACGCTTCAACCTCAAGGTGTCCTCGTGGTGATCGAGGCCGAGCACCTGTGCATGTCTATGCGTGGCGTGCGCAAACCGGGCGCTACGACGGTCACCTCAGCAGTTCGCGGCCTCTTCCGCGACAACGCAGCTACCCGATTCGAGGCGATGCGCCTGATCGACGGCAACCGTTGACCAGCAGCAGCCCTCGACCCTGTGGGGCAGCGGGCGGGCCTCCCACGGGACCGGGTGTGAGCGCCTGCGGCGTCCCGAGAAGACGAGCCGTCCACCGTCCCAGCCAGTCAGGACCGTCGGGTCGGGTGGCGCGGCGCCAGAACCCAAGACCCACCCACGTCGAGGCAGCCCTTGTTGCTATGAGATGCACCGAAAGGAGGCGACACATCAGTTCAAGTCAGCCGATTTGCGGGCGGTACTACCCTGAGTGGTTGTGACCGCCCCTGAGGTTCATGGGAGCCAGTTCCCGAGCAACACCGCCGTCGTGATGGGAATCGTGAACGTCACCCCCGATTCTTTCAGCGACGGTGGGCGCTACCTCGAGGCCGAGGCCGCAATAGCTCACGGTCTCAAGCTCATCGAGGACGGTGCTCAGGTCATCGACGTCGGCGGCGAATCGACCAGGCCGGGCGCGGAACCCGTCGATGCCCGAACCGAGGCCGAGAGGGTCTTGCCGGTAATCGAAGCGCTCAGCGAGCATGCAAGAGTATCGGTAGACACGACCAAACCTGCCGTCGCCGTGGCGGCAGTGGAAGCTGGGGCGACGATCATCAATGACGTCTCGGCGTCCTTGGCCGAGGTCGCGGCCGACACGGGCGCGTGCTGGATAGCGATGCACATGCGAGGCCAGCCTCGAACCATGCAGGTCGACCCCCGCTATGGGGACGTCGTGGGTGAGGTCTCGGCCTTCTTGGAGGACCGGGCCGGCAGAGCCGCCGCTCTCGGCGTGCGCGAGATCTGGGTAGACCCCGGAATCGGGTTCGGCAAGACCCGTGCTCACAACCTGTCACTGCTGAAGCACCTACCCAGGCTCGTCGAGCTCGGGTGGCCCGTGGTGGTCGGCACCAGCCGGAAGAGCTTCCTCGGCGAGCTGCTCAGCACCTCCGATGGCATTGCACCAGTCGGCGATCGGATCGAGGGATCAGTCGCCAGCGCGACCTGGGCAGTCGCCTGCGGCGCTCGGATGATCCGCGCGCACGACGTCGAGGCGACCGCACATGCCATCAAGGTTGTGGGCCCGCCCGTCCTGAGCAGAGCCTCACCAGCATGAGCACGGCACATCACGGGCATCAACCACGAACATCCACACAGATGGCAGCATGAGGACGATGGCAGTAAAGGGCAAATGGGCGAGGGGAATAACTCCCCGGAACTTCACCTGGATCATCAAGGACCAGCTCGCGATATGCGAGCGACCCGGTGGATACGGAAACAACCACCGCAAGGTCAGGCGCCAGGAGGAGATCATCTGGATCCGCGAGCAGGAGTTCACGTTCGTGATCTCCGTTGTTGTGTCCCAGCACAACCTGCACAACTACGACGAGATGGGCGTGCGATGGAAGCACCGTCCTTTCTCGACCCAAGACGACTTCGCCCAGTACCTGTCGAGCTTCTATTCAGAGCTGCACGAGATGCTCACCAGCGGCGCCAAGCTCATCCTGCACGGCGAGGAGGTTGGGGACAGGTTGTGTGGCCTCATGGGCGGGTATCTGCTGTGGGCGGGGCTCATCGACAGCGGCCCGCGGGCGATCTCCGCGACCGAACATCTGACGGGCCGCCAACTGGGGCCTCTCGGGCGTGAGCTCGTAGCAGTGGCCAGGTCACTGCCGGGCCCCGGGCTGGACAAGAGAACAGCACAAGCCGCGGCCGAGGCAGCCGAAAGGGCACAAGCCGCCCTACAAGCACCGGGACGAACGTTGCCTGACACTGCCCCAGGCAAGATGAAGGGCAAGAGCCCAGTAGCGAAACCTGCCAAGTCCGCCACCACGACCAGGGCTATCAAGGCCGTGACCCGGAAGAGCTCTGTCCCCAAGACATCCAAGTCAACCAAGACATCCAAGGCGCCGAAGTCAGCGAAGCCCGCCAAGTCAGCGAAGCCCGCCAAGTCAGCGAAGCGCTCATCCAAGACTTCACCTACCCCCGCGACCACAAAGACGGGATCATCCAAGGCGCGCAAGAATCCGCCTCCCAAACGATGACCGGTCGCCGCCCCCGCGACACGATCGAGCTGCTCGGCCTTCAGACGACAGGCATCTGCGGGACGCTCCCCGAAGAGCAGATCCGGCCCCAGCCCATCGAGATCGACGCCGAGATTGAAGTGGACCTGTCCCGGCCAGGCAGGACCGACGACATCCAGGACACCGTTGACTACTCAGCCTTGGCCGCAGAGATCGAACGAGTGGTCAGCACAGAGCGGTTCTTCTTGCTGGAACGCCTCGCGCAGCGCCTCTGCGACGTGCTGCTCACCGACGAGAGAGTCGTTGCAGTCACCGTGGGGGTGCGCAAGCTCCGCCCTCCGGTGGCACAGCAGCTGCGCACGGCCGGAGTGCGCATGGTCCGGGAGCGCCCATGAGGGCCCTCCTCAGCCTTGGTTCGAACATCGGTGACCGTCGAAGCCTCCTTCGCGAAGCGGTGGCTTCCGTCCAGCCCGTCATGATCGTGTCACCGGTCTATGAGACCGAACCATTGGGCGGGCCGCCCAACCAGCAGCGCTACCTCAACATCGTCATCGAGATCGACACGGATCTCACGCCTCGTGAGCTCCTGGGCGTGTGCCACCGCCTCGAGGCCGCCGCTGACCGGGTCCGAGGACAGCGGTGGGGCCCGCGGACCCTCGACGTCGACATCATATGGCACGAGTCTGGACCTGTGGACGAGCCCGACCTCGTGTTGCCCCATCCGAGGATGTTCGAGCGACGCTTCGTGATGGCGCCACTCGCTGACATCGCACCCGATCTGGCTCCAGACGGCTGGGAAGACCACGCTGAAGGCCGGGTCGACCAGCTGGGCCCGTTGTAACACGAGACGATGCGGCACTTTCTGATCGTCGGGGCGGGGAGAGCGGGCGGCTCCCTCACAAGCGCTCTTGGCATGACTGGGCGCTGGCAGCTAGACCGGACCTTGCACCACGACGAGCCGCTCACAGGCGCGGCCAGGGGCGT